>JAENVX010000259.1 GCA_016650355.1 Bacteroidia bacterium
AGTAACCAGTCATCCCGATTCTTTCTGAATCTACATCAGGTCTTGAGAGTAAATATTCAAGCACACGTTTACTGTTCCAGGTTTGAAGCAAAAGCGCTAACGGCATTTTATGATTGACTTGGAGACTCTCGCTTGTGCCAACCATATCGTAGTTAAAAACAATGGCACCCATACGCGCTAATACAGCACAACGAATTTGTGTTTCTTCCCTGAATCGTTGGCCTTCTCCATGCCCATGAGGATTAAGGATTGCGGCAAATTTTCCCTTCTTCTTGGTGTTTGGTAGATATAAATTTCCCGTGATATAAAATCCCGGAAAACTTTCGATCACAACGTTCTCAACACGATATCCATCCATTTCATAGTTCGCAGAAGTTACTGGATTAAAATGACCCTCGATTTCAGGCATCTTGTTTAATTGCATTCCCTCTATTATTCCAACCCTAATCTGATTAGCCCTTTTCTTCCAAGAATCTAGGTCACTCCACTCCTTTGCAAAGTTATCCATCATCACTTTTGCCTCCTCCTCGGTCCAATACTTACCCACGCATAGCATGCTGCCCTCACTCTGAGCTTGAACACCAATGCCCGAGCAAAGAATAACGAGTACAATCAAAATATTTTTAATCTTTTTCATGCTGAAAATGTAAAGTCAGGTAACTTCATAAGCTTTCCTCCCTGCATGGCCGATTCATGGGCGAGTATTCCAACACATGTAATGTTAGCGGATTGAGTTGCATTTGGATAAGGTTGTCTGTTTTGATTGAGCGCGCTTATAAATTCATGTACCAAGTGCGGATGCGAGCCACCATGACCACCACCTTGAGCAAACGAAAGATGCTGATGTTCGTTTGCATCGTATACGCCTTTTGTAGTAAACTGTTGAATTGATTCGGGCAACAGCTTAGCATAATCAGGACATTCTATTTCTTCTGGAATTTCAGGCTCAGGTCTTTTTGCCGTATGAACGACCAATGGCTTACCTTCAATCAATGGCCACTCAACTGACTTTTTTGAACCATACACTTCAAAGCTTTCGCGATATTGCCGTGCCACATCAAACAATGATCGGTAAATGTGAGCACTCAGATCGGAATCTTTCAATTTTATATGAGTTGTCTCTACAGCGTAAGGAGAATTATAATGTTTTTGTAAGTCTTCTCGAATCGTACCAGAGCCAAAGCATGAAACATATTCCGCCTCTTTTCTGAGCAGACCCAGAACAGGGCCCACACAATGAGTTGCATAATACATCGGTGGAAGTCCTGGCCAGTAATTTGGCCAGCCGTCCATGTCTTGCTGATGACTTGCTTTAATAAATTGGACTTTTCCCAACTCACCTTTTTCATATAATTCCTTCATGAAAAGAAATTCGCGTGCATACACAACTGTTTCCATCATCATGTACGTGAGCTTCTTTTCTTTGGTGAGTCGAACAATTTCTTCACATTCCTCAACCGTAGTAGCCATTGGCACAGTACATGCTACGTGCTTTCCTGCTTTAAGTGCCTTTATAGATTGTATGCCATGATCAGGGATTGGTGTATTGATGTGTATTGCATGTAGGTCTGGGTCTTTTAATAGGAGATCATAGTCTGTATATCTTTTTTCAATACCAAAGGCATCTCCTATTTCGTCAACTTTAGACTTTGTTCGCTGACAGATTGCCATCAAATTTACATTCGGATACTTTTTATAAATAGGAATGAACTCAGCGCCAAACCCTAATCCCACAATAGCGATGTTGATTTTGTTATTGGTCATGTGTTTAATCGTTAAATAATTCTTTTAAATATGCAATACCTTCTGAGGCAAATGCATCCTGACTAGGTGCCAGGTTCTTCCATATACAAACTGCTCCGGCAAGCTCCTTAATCTCAGGTGTAAAACTTTCAATTGAAACCACTCCCTGATAATTAATCTTAGCAAGTCCTCTCTTGAATGCGTCCCATTGAGTTTGTCCTGTTCCGGGTGTACCCCTGTAATTTTCAGAAACCTGAACATGAATGAGTTTATCACCAACACTAGTGATAGCTTTTTCCAGGTCGCGCTCTTCAATAGCCATATGAAAACCATCCAGTAAAACTTTTGCAGCGGAATGATTGATATCTTTTATTAGCCGCATTACATCCTCTGCTGTATTTATTAAATCAGATTCAAATCTATTCAATGGCTCCAATGCAATTTCCAATCCTCTTTCGTGCGCTTTATTACAGACCTTGAGAACATTTGTGACGGCCCGCGCCCACTCTACTTTTCGTTGCTCTGGCGATACCATTCTTGCTTTACCTACAGCCGAATACATTGGGCCAGCCAAAAACTTAGCATCCCATTGATTGCAAAGGTCAAAACATTGAATGATATAATCGAAACAATTTTCATGAACAGCTGGATCATCACTTGTGAGATCGCGTGTGGGACCGAAAGCGCCACAGACTATTGCTTTTAGTCTATGAAGCTGAAGTGCCTCCATCACTTTTTTTCCATTTATGTTTTCCGGGTACTCCACAGGAATTTCAACTGCATCGTATCCCATCGATTTTATTTTTGGAAATAATTCAATGGTTTCTGTTGTAAAGGGTGAAGTCCACAACCAGGTACTAACACCAAACTTAACTTTCGTACTCACAAGGTATTTTTATAACCAACAGAAATCGATAGTTCCTTAATGAAAAGCATGGATTCTTACAATGGTAATTTTGCACCAACCACTTTCATTGTGCCGTTCATGATTGACCAATGACCGGGGAACGTACAAACAAATGGATAGTCTCCTTCCTTTTCCGGAGCGACAAAGTAAAGTCGTTCGGTTTGTTGAGGGTTAACTAATTTTGTAGCAAAGAGGACTTCAGGAATATCCGGAACATATTGCATCTCTGCTCCTTTTGGATTAGACGCAAGTTTGTCAGCAGCTTTACCAATAATCTCTAACGATCCCACCTGTGCAATGATAAGATTGTGTTGCATGAAATCAGGATTTTCAAAAACTATTTCCACAGCCTTACCCGCCTCAACAGTAAAAGTTTTTAAATCATACTTCATTTCATTCTTAATGACTTTGATATTAATCACAATAGCAGGAACACCAGAAGCAACAGCATTGCCATCCAAAGACTCCGTTTTATTTAAGTAAGTATCAACAAATAATTCTCCTATAGAAATATCTTTAAAAAGACCAGCGTTTTTGCTATCAACTTCCTTCTCCACTTGGTATTTCCATTTCCCAGACAGCGCAATCTTTTTCCCTCCTACTTGCACGAACATTTCCTCAGGCATACCATATATACCACCACTTCCTCCCAAATCTTCAACTCTAACTGCAATTGTGTTTCTTCCAGCCTTTAAAACTCCAGCGGCTATCTCATATGTTCGTTTGGTATTGGTTTTTTTCTCAATGCTTCCAACCTTCACACCATTTACCCATGTAATATCTGAATCATTAACGGGGCCTAACGATATAGTGGCCTTTTTTCCTACGGCTGCTGTTGGAATGTTAATGACTTTTCTAAACCAGATTAAGCCATCAATATTTAATCCGGCCTTTTCAATATATTGTGGGAGCTCCATCTGATTCCATGTTGCGTCATCAAAATCTTCATCATCACGGGTTTTTTCCTTCCATTTACTTTTATCGTAGTTTGGATTCTCAGTGAGAAATGCAGCAATGAATCCTTTTCTATGTTGATTGGCAGCAACATATACTGCCTTTGATAACCACTCATCCCCTTTCACACTTTCTTCCAGGCTTAATTTATAAATCATTTCGCCTACAGTTTCTGACGGAGCAATTTCAACAAGAGAGAGAATTGCGGCCAGACGCGTATTTGGATCAGCATCGTTAAGTAAATTTAATTTAACAACAGTCTGCTCTGACCATTGTGATTTAGAAAGAATTTGGATTGCTGCCTTTCTTACACCAGCAGAAGAATGCTTTAGCGCGTTGGTAACAACTGCTTCAGCCTGATCATCTTTGGATAAGGCACCTAACCCATCCAACGTCCAAAGTGCATGTATTGCAGCCGGGCTATTCCCCAAGTCATCCAATTTTTCATTTTTAACCAGGTTATATAAGTCGGATACAATATCCAGGTTGCCTCGCTCTACCAACAAGCGTTGCGCGGTCATTCTCCAAAGAAGATTATCATTGCTTAATGCATTAACAAGCCCGTTAGGTTTTTCTATACTCAAGATAATGGGGTCATAATCATTTGCAGCTCTGCTTACTACTCGCCAAATTCTTCCATGTGATTTATCCCGCAACGGATTTTCATAGGCATTGCCTTTTCCATTAGTGGCCGCAAATCCACCACGTTCTGGTGTTGGCGTTGGATTGTGCTGGACAATAAAGTTATACCAATCTAGCACCCAGACAGCCCCATCCGGTCCAACTTTGGCTTCCACAGGTGCTACCCATTCGTCAGCACTTGAGAATAAATTCCAGCTATCTTTTTCTATAAAGCCGGCACCATTTTTTACAATGCGGGCCATGTGCACCAAATGGCCTGTAGG
>JAENVX010000260.1 GCA_016650355.1 Bacteroidia bacterium
CACCCGTAAAGGAACCGCATAAAACGAACATGACCATATTCCGTGAGAATACTGAAGACATCTATGCCGGAATAGAATTTCAAGAAGGATCAGATGACAGCAAGAAAATTTTGAATTTCCTTAAAGAAACATTCCCTAAACAGTATAAGAAAATCCGATTCCCCAAAACTTCCGGTATTGGCATTAAGCCGGTATCAAAGGATGGGACAGAAAGGTTAGTACGTGCTGCCATCAAATTTGCGATCGAACAGAAAAAACCTAATGTCACGCTTGTACACAAGGGTAACATTATGAAGTTCACAGAAGGGGGCTTCCGCGATTGGGGATATGCACTGGCCAAAAACGAGTTTGGTGCAAAAGAAATAGACGGAGGTCCGTGGATGGAAATTAATTCAGGCGGACATAAAATTGTTGTCAAGGATTCCATTGCCGATGCCTTCTTACAACAAATATTATTGCGCCCCGATGAGTATTCAGTAGTGGCGACACTAAACTTGAATGGAGATTACATTTCAGATGCATTGGCTGCCATTGTTGGAGGCATTGGAATCGCTCCTGGAGGTAATATCAACTACATAACTGGCTTTGCTATTTTCGAGGCTACACACGGCACAGCACCGAAATATGCAGGTCAGGATAAAGTGAATCCGGGATCGGTTATTCTTTCAGGTGTGATGATGCTGGAATATATGGGATGGAAGGAAGCTGCAGACTTGATCGTCAAAGGCTTGGAAGGAGCCATTTCTTCGAAACGGGTGACGTACGATTTCCACCGCCAAATGGAGGGTGCAACGTTATTGAAATGCTCCGAGTTTGGAAATGAAGTGGTGAAGAATATGTAGATAAGACAAAGCATAAAAACAGAGAGGCCAGCATGCGCTAGCCTCTCTGTTTTTATAGATTTTAGTTTTGCTCGAGGAAACTGAAAATTTAAGTTTCCAACATTTTCACCACCGTCACAGCAGCTTCTTCTCCTTTGTTACCATACTTGCCACCCGCACGTTCAAGGGCTTGTTTTTTGTCAAGCGTTGTAAGTACTCCAAAGGCAACAGGCTTGTTTGACTTCAGGTTAACAGTCATGATTCCGTTGGCCACTGCCTGGCATATGTAGTCGAAGTGAGGGGTGTCACCTTGTATAACGCAGCCAAGGGCGATAACTGCTGCAATTGGCTTTTTCTCGATCATCCATTGTGCTCCTAATGGCAACTCAAAACTACCCGGCACATTCTTACGGATGATATTTTCTTTCTTCACCCCAAGCTTTAGCAAGGCATCATATGCTCCCTGAAATAAAGCTTCAGTAACGTCCTCATTCCATTCGGCAACCACGATACCAAACTTTTTGGTGCTTAGGTTGAGTTTACCTCTTCCAGAAATTGATTTTAGGATGCCTGCCATTATTTAGTAAGTTAATATTTCAACCCTTCAACTAAGGGCAATAAAAAAGGGATAGAAAATCTATCCCTTCAAAATTAGGTGAATTTATTTAAGAGTTGGTCTCCAATTTCGCCTTATACTTTCGGGCATTTTGGTATTCAGAAGAATCAAAATATTGATCAATAATTTTCTGGTAGGCTTCGATTGCCTTGTCGTTTTGATTTAGCTTTTCATATGCTAGAGCCTCTTTCATTAAATAGGTGGGAGTGAAATATTTGTTTGGATTAGCGTTAGAAGCCTTGCTATAAAATTTTGCAGCATCCTCATATTGCTTTTGTTCCATATAAGCATCTCCCATCAAGCTATAAGCCCGTGGCTGCACAAGTAAATCATTTGAGTTAAAGTCTTCGAGGTATAAAATAGCAAGTGCATATTTTCCCTGTTTTAAGCAAATGGCTCCTGCGTAAAAGTTAGCCAGATTTGCGGCATCTGTTCCGCTGTAGTCTTCAATAATCTGTTCAAAGCCAAGATTATTGCCGTCACCTTTCAGGGCGATGGTCAAACTATCCGCTTCAAAATATCGAACGGCCTGAAACATTTCCCGTTGGGCTTGCTCGTCCTGCCCACCTAAATAATATTTGTATCCAAAATACCCTCCAACTACCAAAACAATGACTCCCAATACCCCGATTACAAGTTTTAAATTTTCTTCTATCCAGTGTTCTGCCCCCTCCAGTTTTTCGGCAAGCACTTCCGGGTTCTCTAATAGGTCTTTGTTTTCTTCTTTTTTCGCCATGGCTGTAGTAAAAATTAACCCCGGCACGGTAGCTATCCTGACGGGGCTGCAAAACTAAGAATAAGGGTCTATTAAACAAAAAGAGGGTAAGGCATCAATCCATAATATATGGATAGTCGGTTTGCACATAAACGTCTTTCATTGCCTCACTGGCATCGGGGTAATTTGACTCTTCAGCAAACTTCACGCTTTCTTCGACTTGTGCTAGCACCTTAGTGTCTATAGCCTCCAGTTCCTTTTCTGTGGCCATTTTATTTGAAAGAATAGTCTTCTTTACAACCTCTACAGGATCCCGCTGCTTGTATTCTTCAACTTCATCCTTTGATCTGTATTTGGCCGGGTCTGACATGGAGTGACCTTTATATCGGTAAGTCCTGAATTCTAATAGGCTTGGTCCGTCCCCTTTTCTGGCACGCTCCGCGGCCCGAGACACCGCCATGTGCACGGCTTCAACACTCATGGCGTCTACCGGTTCTGAAGGCATGTCATACGCTTCACCTAAAGTATATAAATCGGTAACATTAGAAGTTCGTTTGACAGAGGTGCCCATGGCGTACCCATTGTTTTCTATAACAAATATCACCGGCAGTTTCCAGAGCATAGCAAGGTTTAAAGCCTCATGAAAAGCTCCCTGACGCACAGCACCATCGCCCATGGAGCAAACGCATAGATTTTTAGTCTTGTTGTATTTTTCTGCGAAAGCAATGCCGGCACCAAGCGGAATTTGTGCTCCTACAATCCCATGGCCTCCAAAGAAATTATGTTCCTTATCAAAAATGTGCATTGATCCACCTTTTCCTTTTGAAGTGCCCGTCACTTTTCCGAAAAGTTCAGCCATCACCGCGTTAGGATCAGTACCTAAAATAAGAGGGTGTGCGTGATCACGATATGCGGTAATCCACTTATCGTCTTTTGTTAGAGCCGATACTGCGCCAGCAGCACAAGCTTCTTGCCCAATGTATAAATGACAAAAGCCCCGGATTTTTTGCTGGCCATAAAGTTGACCTGTTCTTTCTTCGAACTTCCGCATCATAACCATACTTTCATACCAAAAAAGATAGGTCTCTTTTGAAAATGAAGTTTTTTCTTTTGTTGCCTTACCTTTGGCTTGGGTAGTGGTAGCCATATTGCTAGTTTTGAATCATTTGTGAGTTGCGAAAATACGCCACAGGCCACCAATCGCCAAACAATCTAAAATTTTATCAGAATACAGTCGGGAATGCAATTTATCAGTTAAATAGCTCGTGCAACTTCAAAAACTTAAGCTTTTCAATTTTAAAAATTACGAGGAGGCTGAGCTTGTTTTCTCAGATAAAATTCAATGCTTCTTAGGCAATAACGGCAGCGGCAAAACCAATTTGCTTGATGCGATACATTACCTGGCCTTTACCAAAAGCGCTGTTAATCCATCTGATTCTCAAAACATCCGGCAAGGTCAAATGCAGTTTGTAGTAAAGGGTAATTTTTTATTGGAGAGCAGAAAGGAAAAGGAGGTTATATGCTCTTTTCAACAGGGACAAAAAAAAATTGTGCGAGAGGATGGTACTGAATATTTGAAGTTTTCTGAGCATGTCGGAAAATATCCTGCCGTGCTGATTGCTCCGCAAGACATTGAAATAATATGGGATGGCAGTGGATTGAGAAGGAAATTTTTTGATAGCCTGATATCTCAACTTGATAAAGCTTATCTGGACAGCTTGATCACTTATGCGAATCATCTTAAACAGCGAAATAGCTTGCTAAGAATGTTCTCGGAAAGTGGCAAAGTTGATTACGATCTATTGGCAAGTTATGATAGTCCAATAATCCAAGCTGGTAAATTCATCCATAAATTAAGGAAGGAGTTTTTAATTGAATTCCTTCCGTTATTCAAGCAACATTATCATTTCCTGGCAGGTGATGCAGTGGAGACAGTGGACATCCTATACCGATCCGACCTTGAAACTTCTAATTTTGAAGAGCTCTTGAAGAGAAACCTTCAGCGCGATATTATCCTTCAAAGAACATCATCAGGAATTCATCGGGATGACTTTTCATTTATTCTTAATAATGGCGAGTTAAAACGTTTTGGATCGCAAGGACAACAGAAATCGTTTTTGATTGGACTAAAGCTCGCAGAATTTCAAAGTATATCAGAGCGGAAAGGATTTAAACCCCTGTTGTTGCTGGACGATATTTTTGATAAACTAGATGACCTGCGGATTCATAAATTAATGTTACTGATTGCTGACGGATCTTTCGGCCAACTCTTCATAACGGATGCACGGAAGGGGCGCAGCAAAGAGATTTTGAATGCTGCCAATCTAAGTGCTGAACTATTCACAATTGAAAATGGTATCTTTAGAATAGATGGCTAAAGGAAAAGCAGATAATGAAGGAAACACAGTGCATATTGGGCAGGCAATTCAACAGCTGCTTTCCAGTTATCATATAAAGTCAAAATTTGATGAAGCCAATCTAATAAGTTCGTGGGAGCGGTTGGTAGGCAAACCTATCGCGAAGCGTACAAAAAAAGTATATATCCGGAATAAAGTCCTTTTTGTAGAACTTGATTCCCCATCCATGAAACATGATCTTAGCCTCCATAAAACTAAAATTCTTGATATTCTAAAGAAGGAGTTTGGAAACGAGGCCGTACAGGAAATTGTTTTAATGTGATTACGGCCCCGAAATGAGTGAGTCTTAAAATCAGTAATTGGGACGGTGTTGAACAATTCTAGTCAAATAAATCATCGGTTCCCGTTTGTCTATCCCGAAAAACCGTATAATTTTGCACTCCTATTTTTTGGCATGAGGCCAAATTTTGGAAAAAGCGAATCTGGATATTGGTCGCTTTTAAAACGTTCTTTTAATGAGTTTTGAGAGATTGCCTGGGGAGATACTCAAGCGGCCAACGAGGACAGACTGTAAATCTGTTGACTTATGTCTTCACAGGTTCGAATCCTGTTCTCCCCACAGAAAAGCGGGAGTAGCTCAGTTGGTAGAGCGATAGCCTTCCAAGCTATAGGTCGCGAGTTCGAGCCTCGTCTCCCGCTCAACTGAAAAGTTGGTCGCTGTTTGTTATTCGTTGTTCGATAGTTGCGAATAACATCCATCGAATAACCGACAACGGTGAAAGGCTGTTGTAGCTCAGGGAAGAGGTCACCTGAAAGGGCTCAACAGTAGAAGGAAAAAGCTGTTGTAGCTCAGGGGTAGAGCACTTCCTTGGTAAGGAAGAGGTCGAGGGTTCAATTCCCTTCAACAGCTCGGAATATTGTCGAGTTGTTAGTAGAGTAAATTAGTAAGAACCGGAAAGGATGACCGGATTGAAAATAGAATCATTATCAATTTCATAATTAGGATTCCATTCATAAGTATAACTTCCTAAAGGCGCAAATAATTGTTTTGTTTCATTTAAGCATAATGAAAGCGAATAGGTATTCATACTTACATGCACAAAAGAATCTATCCTGATACTGTCTTGTGATAAACAATTATTCATAATTGTTGAGAGGTAATACCAACCGGGTTGAAATACATTTATTTGTGGGGCATTTTCGCCGGTACTCCACTGATAAGAAGGGCAAACCTGATTAGCCGAAAGCCGAACCGTATCATCAATACAGGCATGAGTTGGGTCTA
>JAENVX010000261.1 GCA_016650355.1 Bacteroidia bacterium
TGAAATAAAATTACTTTGGCGCAATTCCGATGATGTCTTGAGCAAAACTGAATTATCAATTTTGTTGATTGAAATGCAACGGGCTAATCGCACCATTGAGCATGACCTGGTAGAATTCGATCAGTTTGTAAATATGTTGAAAGCAATGGAGTAGAACCAAGAAAATTTTAGAATAAAAAAAGCCCAACATTTCAGTCGGGCTTTAGTTTTAATAAGTTTTTTTAGGCTGCCACCCTTGCCAGCTGTGGCAAAACTAGTGGCTTCTTTCCAAGTGCTTTTAGCAACCGCGCATGGGCAACGATTGCTTGCATAAAAGTATCTTTTGATTTGTAGGGAACACCAAATTCTTTTGAAGTGCTTTCCACAATGGGTGCAATTTTTCGGTAATGAACATGACAAATGTTAGGGAACAAATGATGTTCTACCTGAAAGTTTAAACCGCCAACATACCACGAAAAGGCTTTGTGTCGATGACCAAAGTTCGTGGTCGTATGCATCTGATGAATAGCCCAGTTGTTTTCGAGGTTGCCATTTTCATCGGGCACGGGATACTCAGTACCCTCTACCACGTGTGCCGGTTGGAATATGATGGCAAGAATAAATCCGGCCACATAATGCATAACAAAGAAACCAAGGAATACCTGTAAGAACGAAACAGGAAGTAACCACATTGGAATGGCGAATATGTACCCTAAGTAAATAACCTTCGTAAGAATGAGGACAGCCCACTCTTGCTTGATGGAGGCTTTTTGTTTTTTTACGAGGCCATCTCTTTGATATCTGTTCAATCGATTATAATCCTTGAAAAGAATCCAGACAAAAGTAAGGAGTCCATAAAAAAACCAGGCATAAAAATGTTGAAAGCGATGAATGGGTTTCCAATCAGACTCTGGTGACATACGTAACACACCGCGTGGGCTAATGTCTTCGTCTACGTCATGGATATTGGTGTACGTATGATGTAGCACATTGTGCTGCACTTTCCAATTAAAGGAATGACCACCTACTAAGTTTAAGGTGGCACCCATTATATTGTTGATCCAGGGTTTAGTTGAGTAAGAGCCGTGATTAGCATCGTGCATAATAGAAAGACCGATGCCTGCTTTTCCCAAACCCATTACCACGCAAAGCGCTAACAGAGCCCAGCCCGCTGTTACAACACCCGATATCATTATGAAATAGGGAGTCATATATAATGCCAGCATAAAAATGGATTTAATAACCATTTCCGCATTGGCAGTCTTTTGAATATCATTGGATGTAAAGTAGGCGTTCACACGCTGACTCAGCGTGGTAAAATACTCTGCCTGGGTTCGGGCAAACTTTATTGATTTATTCATGAAAAAATAAAATGATGTTGAAACTTATATGTGATTTATTGCAATTGAGTGAAGAAGTTATTCCACGCAATTAGATAAAGATACGGAATCGACTCCGACATAACACCTGGTAGGTAATAAAATCTTTGGTAATGTCGAAAAACACGCCTTCAGCGGGGTCTATAGTTCTGCAAGCACGGTCTTGCCGCCAGTAGTTTTATCTCCAATCTTAACATTCACTTTTGCTTCAAGGGGAAGAAATATATCTACGCGTGAACCAAATTTAATAAAACCAAACTCATCTCCTTGCTCTAATACCTGACCCTCTTTCACATAACATTTAATTCTGCGGGCCAGTGCACCCGCTATCTGACGAAATAAAATTTCAGTACCGTTTTTCATTTTTGTTACTACTGTGGTCCGTTCATTCTCAGTACTGGATTTAGGATGCCACGCTACTAAATATTTTCCAGTATGGTATTTAAAAAAACTGATAACACCAGTCACTGGCATTCTGTTAACATGAACATTAACAGGCGACATGAAAATAGAAATCTGCTTTCTTTTTGAATTGAAATATTCAGATTCTAAAGTTTCTTCAATGACAACTACTTTGCCATCGGCTGGAGCTATCACATGCTGATCATTTTTCTGCACAACAAAAATGGGCAATCGGAAGAATTGCAGTATGATAAGGTAGAAAACCAGACTTATGCCAATCGCAATGTTTTGCAATACTAAAGCTTGGGGAAAATAAAACCCAACTGCCCAATTCAAGACAAACAGAATAATCAATAAAATAAACAATAAGGTGCGCCCCTCTTTATGAATTGTCATGTTGCTAGGTTAAATTAAAAAGAACAGCAAGCCTGAAGGGCTTGCCGCACAAAGTTATGATAAATACTGTTTTGTTTAATAACCACCACGGTACTTGTAGGTCTTCGCTACTTTATCAATCGCTACCATGTAAGCGGCAATGCGCATAGATACCTTGTATTCTACCGATGTCTTATATACATTGGTAAAAGCATCTTTCATGATCCTGTCGCTTCTGCGATTTACACGATCAGCTGTCCACTTGTACCCCAGACGATTTTGTACCCATTCGAAATAGGAAACAGTAACGCCACCTGCATTGGCCAATATATCTGGAACAACACTAATTCCTTTTTCAAAAATTATTTTATCAGCTTTACTGGAGGTAGGTCCGTTAGCTCCTTCAACAATAAGTTTGGCTTGTATTTTTGCTGCGTTATGATGCGTGATGACATCTTCTTTTGCAGCGGGCACGAGCACATCAACGGGTAGGACAAGAAGTTCATCACCAGAAATTTTTCCGGCTCCCGTGAATCCTTCTAGCGAACCTTTGTTGGCATCGCGATATTTTACGGCTTTATCAATTTCAATACCATTTTCATTATAGTAGGCACCAGAAATATCACTTACTGAAACTACTTTCAATCCACGCTCCGCCAATAATAGCGAAGCCCACGATCCAACATTACCGAACCCTTGCACAGCACATGTTGCGTTGTAAGGATTGATTTTTAATTTTTCCATCGCAGCCAAAGCAGATACCATTACACCTCGACCAGTTGCTTCGGTTCTTCCAAGTGATCCACCTAATACAGTAGGTTTGCCCGTGACTACAGCATTCACAGTCATACCTTGTGTGCGTGAATATTCATCCATCAACCACGCCATCTCCCGCGGGCCAGTACCCATGTCTGGTGCCGGAATATCTTTATCTGGTCCAAAAATATCGATCATTGATGTCGTGTAAGAGCGCACGAGCCGTTCTATTTCGCCTGCCGACATTTGGCGTGGATTACAAGTAACACCACCTTTTGCTCCACCATATGGGATGTCTACAACCGCACACTTCCACGTCATCCAGGCCGCGAGAGCTTTTACTTCATCAAGACTTACATGGGGATCGAAACGAATTCCACCTTTGGATGGACCAAGAATTGTGGAGTGAATAACACGATAACCTTCAAATACTTTAATGGTGCCATCATCCATCGTAATTGGCAAAGACACAATTACCTGTTTGGCTGGAGATTTTAGCACATTATATACTTCTTCTTCCAAGCCAAGAATTTGTGAGGCCTCTCTAAAACGAGTCATCATGGCTTCAAATGGGTTTTCAGTGTCGAGTAGAGGAGCAGGTTCTAGATAGCCCATAAAAAGCAGTTATTTTTAGTTGTATTTATTTCGAATGACCCAATTCAATCATGCTTCGAAAACGGTTGCAAAGATAGATAAATAAGGGAGATTGGTAAAGAGAACAATTATTTAGAGATAGCTTTTCTGCGCAATTATGTTTACCCTAATATTTTTCCATGCAAAGGCTAAGCCTCCGAATAAAAACTTAATCCTGATGAGATTGAGCAAATAAAATGCTGGCTATGCGCTTTAGAAAATCTCCAAAAAAGCTACTATAAAAGGAGCTGATATAAGAAGGCCATCGAAGCGATCAAGAAATCCGCCATGGCCGGGCAAACTGTCACCACTATCTTTAATTTCGATACTGCGTTTTAAAAGAGATTCCACAAGATCGCCAAAGACACCACCTATAATGATGATAATCGCGATGCACATCCATTGCCAAAAGGCAAGTGATTGAAAGTAGCGTGCAATTACAAAAGCAAAGATGAACGCGAGGATGGCACCACCAACCGCCCCTTCCCATGATTTTTTTGGGGAGATGCGTTCAAAAAGTTTCCGTTTCCCAAACAGCGTGCCTGCAAAATAGGCACCCGTATCGCTGGCCCATAAAATAAAAAGACAACCGACCATGATCTGATAATCGTAGTAGCCATTTTCAAATGAAGCAATGTTTAGCAGGGCAAACGGAATGGCTACGTAAAATATTCCGAGAAATGTAAAAGCAATATTGGTGAAGGGCTTACGCTCAGTTTTTTTATAAAGTTTGATCATGTAAACACAAGCCAGGAGCGGAAAAATCAAAAAATAATAGCGATACGAAATGCTACGTTGCTCAATAAAAAAGGAAAGACAAAAAATGATCATACCGCAAATCGTGCCAAATGTTTTTTGTGGAATCATTCCATCCAAACCGGCAAGCCCATAAAACTCCCACAAGGAGACGATGCAAATGAAGAAGAATATTACAAAGTAGGTCCACTCACTGAAGATAACACCAAATATTATTAGTGCAGAACCCAACAAGCCGGTTATTAAACGTTGCGTAAGGTTATTGTATTTTTTTAGAACGATCACAGAGGAATGTTATTTCGGGCTTCGTAGAATTTTTTCAAATATACTAATAGCCAAATAGTAATAATTGTAAAGGCAGCAATTGCAGGCCAGGGTGCCACATCAGGAGATTCTAAATCAATATCAGCAACTCCAAGCTGGTTGAGATACATTATCACAACCTGGAACCCATTGTTAATGAAGTGAGCAAACATAGCTATACGCAAGTCACCAGACCAATGATAGAGATAACCAAACAATGCACCCAACAATACACGAGGTACAAAACCAAAAAATTGCATGTGTATGGCACTAAACAAAAAGGCAGAAATCCAGATGGCAGCATGGATATTTTTAGTAGCACGTTGGAGTTCGGGTTGAAGCAGTCCTCGGAACACAAGCTCTTCTCCAATGCCCGGGAGAATTGCAATCACAACAAAGGCTAGCATAAATTCACCAATAGAATCAAACGTTGTGAGGAAGGTGGTAAGCTGCATTGCCAAATCTTCTTTTTCGCGGGCCCAACTTTCAAATGCTTTCAACGCCTCCGGTAATTTTAGATTGGCGTTCCATTCAATGAAAACAGAATTGGTAGCCATAAAGAAAATCACAATGCCTGCGGTGATCAGTATCATTAATCCATAGATAGGCCGTTGGCCAATAAGAAGAAATGGGTTTTTCCTTTCGATGGAATATAGATAGAGAGAAGGGCCAACGATTAGTCCAAAAAATGTAGCACACCCTTGTAAAATATAAAGAGGGGTTTTGATTTCCGGATGATCAATAGGGTTTGAAACATTAAGGATAAAATCCATGAAACTACCTTCTACAAAAGGCAGGGCTACGAGCATTCCAATAAGTGGGCCGATGATAATAAACCCCACCATGGAGGTTAAAAAAATAAGGAGAACTGAAATCCAAGGTGGTCGGTCTGAAATACTGTTGTACATGTAGGCCGTTAAATCGTAAAAACCTGACTAAATTTGGGCGCAATATGGTAAAAATCGGCAATATACAGTTAGGAGACTTTCCTCTCCTGCTTGCACCAATGGAGGACGTAAGTGATCCACCATTCCGTGCCGTATGCAAAGAAGGTGGTGCCGATTTGATGTATACCGAGTTCATTTCATCAGAAGGTCTCATCCGTGATGCTGCCAAAAGTCGCCAGAAGCTCGATATTTTTGAATACGAACGACCTATAGGCATTCAACTTTTTGGAGGCGATATCGGCAACATGGTGCAGTCGGCAGAGATCGCAACGGAAGTGAATCCAGATCTAATTGACATTAATTATGGCTGCCCCGTGAAGGCGGTTGCCTGTCGTGGAGCAGGTGCTGCATTACTTCAGGATATTCCTAAAATGGTGAAGATGACCGAAGAGATTGTGAAGTGCACACATCTCCCGGTAACCGTAAAAACAAGATTAGGCTGGGATGACAATACTAAAAATGTTGTAGAAGTGGCCGAGCGATTGCAGGACATTGGCATCAAAGCGCTAACAATTCATGGGCGTACAAGAGTGCAAATGTATAAAGGTCCTGCAGATTGGTCATTGATTGCAAAAATCAAGGAAAATCCACGTATGAATATTCCAGTTTTTGGCAACGGAGATGTTGACTCACCTGCGAAAGCATTAGAATATAAAAATAGGTATGGAGTCGATGGTATTATGATTGGGCGTGGAGCTATTGGCAATCCCTGGATCTTTAATGAGATCAAGCAATATTTTAGAACAGGTGAAAAAGTATTACCACCCGACATGTCAGAGCGTGTTCGTGTCGCAAGGAGTCACCTTGACTTCTCCATCCGTTGGAAAGGTGACAAGCTTGGTATTTTTGAAATGCGAAGACATTACTCAAATTATTTTAGAGGCACTCCAGATTTTAAACCTTTTCGATCAAGGTTGGTGGAGGCTCCGGACTATTCGGAAGTTTGCGGTATCCTTGACGAAGTGATTGACACCTTCTCACCTGAATATGTAAATGCGTAACATAGATAGGTTAGTCCACCCAACTTGTTACTTGGAGTTTTATTCTGATGAGAGATAATCCCAAGTTCCTCCCTGTTGTATTGCTGATACTTCTCTCCCTTATCTGGGGAACTTCCTTTATTTTAATCAAACAAGGATTAAAAGTTTTTGCCCCCGATGAAGTCGGGTCTCTGCGCGTGGCTGCAGCAAGTATTTTTCTATTGCCCTTCGCGTTGATGAGGGTACGTGAATTAAGTAAGGACGATTACTTTAAATTATTTGTGTCTGGGTTAATGGGCATTTTTTTTCCTGCCTTTCTGTTTGCATGGGCACAGACGAGACTTGAAAGTTCGCTGGCCGGCATATTAAATACGCTGTCACCACTTTGGACCATGATTATGGGAGCAGTGTTTTTTGGTCAATATTTTAAAGGATATGCTATCGTTGGAATAATCATCAGTTTTGGAGGAGCAATAATATTAACCTTGTCCAGATCAGCAGGGAGCATTAGCGGTTTTAATGTGTATGGACTTTTGATTGTAATTGCGTGTGCCCTGTATGGCACCAATTTGAATTGGCTGAAATTTAAGATACACAACCTGGGGTCGATAACAATTACCAGCGTGGCATTACTGTTAGTAGGACCCTTAGCTGCCACCTATTTATTTGGTTTTACAAGTTTTACTACCAAGCTAGTGGAGGTTCCTGGTGCTTGGCAGGCCTTTGGTTTTATTGTTTTGCTTGCCCTGATGAGCACCGCCATTGCGAATCTTATCTTTACAAAACTTGTGAAGATCTCCACTCCCTTATTTGCCAGCTCCGTTACCTATATCATGCCCATTGTTGCTGTGATGTGGGGTGTGATCGATGGGGAACATTTATTAATAGGCCACTTCATCGGCATGCTTGCAATTTTAGGAGGCGTGTATCTGGCAAACAAAAAATAGAAATTGGTAGAGAGTTGCAATAGGACAACATAACGATCAGAACGGAATCATTTTATTAGGTATCGTCCATCAATGACATTTTTAGCTTTAAGATATCAATTGTATTTTCAAGAATTCAAAAATTTATGATATGAAATTTAATTTAAGCATTGTCTTGTGTGTGTTCCTTGTTGCGTTGGTAATGTGGAATTGTAATTCAAATGAAACGCACGATAGACCGGCAAAGACCTACACAGTAAATCAATTTATGGACATAGTCCAGATTAATGGAGGTGCCTTTTCACGGGATGAAAGCAAGATTGTGTACAACAGTAAAGCTACTGGCATTTTCAATGCGTATGAAATTGATTTGAAAACAGGCACCCAAAAGCAATTGACTACTTCTGAGGACAATGCCGTTTTCAGCCAATCTTATTTCCCAGCAGATGATCGAATCTTATACACCAGCGATAAAGGAGGGAATGAAATCAATCATTTGTACGTGCGCAACCAGAATGGAACGATCAAAGACCTCATTCAAGACTCTACTGCCAAAGCTCAGTTCGCTGGTTGGAGCCATGACAAGAAAGTAATGTACGTTTCCTCGAATAGTCGTGACAAGCGTTTTTTTGATTTGTATAAAACCCAGGTAAGTGAAGCCCAAAAAGAAGGAGATGTTTATCCCACCACACAAGTGTACCAAAACAAGGAAGGGCTTAACCCTTCAGCTATTTCAAATGATGATCGCTACATCGCGTTAACGAAAACTATTACAGGGCATAATTCGGACATGTATCTTTTCGACACGCAAACCAAAGACCTAAAGTTGCTATCTAAACACGAAGGTGAAATAAAATTCAACCCACAATATTTCAGCCTCGATGGCAAGTTTTTGTTCTTCCTTACGGATGAGGGCTCGGAATTCACATATCTAGCGAGATATGACATATCCTCGGGGGAGAAAATGAAAGTGGAAGAAGCTCCATGGGATATTATGTATGCGAATCTATCCCAAAACGGAAAATACCGAGTGGTAGCAGTCAATAACGATGCGCGAACGGAGATTAAAATATATGATGAAGCTAACGGTGGTGGAAGATTAGAAATAGCTGGTCTTCCTGAAGGAGACATTACGGGTGTAACTATTTCGGATAGCGAAAAACTAATGTCATTTTATGTGAGCAGTTCAAAATCACCTAGTAATTTGTTTGTCTACAACTTTGAAACAAAGGAAGTGAAGCAACTCACCAGCACCATGACAAAGGAAATTGAATCAGAAGATCTTATTGCCGGAGAAGTAATTCGTTACAAATCATTTGACGGAATGGAGATCCCAGCACTATTGTACAAACCGAAAGGACTAAAAGCCGGGCAAAAGATTCCTGCTCTTCTTTGGATTCATGGAGGACCCGGTGGACAATCTCGCTTAAATTATTCTGCTTCGTTACAGCATCTGGTAAATCAAGGATATGCTATTCTTGCCGTGAACAATCGAGGCAGCTCTGGGTATGGAAAAACATTTTATGCTGCTGACGACCGCAAGCATGGTAATGAAGATTTGAAGGATTGTGTGGAGGCCAAAAAGTTTCTTGCTACGTTGGATTACATTGACACGGGTAAAATAGGAATCTATGGAGGAAGTTATGGAGGTTACATGGTGATGGCAGCACTTGCTTTTACTCCAGAGGAATTTAATGTGGGTGTTAATTTATTTGGCGTCACAAACTGGATACGAACGCTGAAGAGTATACCAACCTGGTGGGAAGCAAACCGCAAATCTTTATACAATGAACTCGGAGACCCTTTCAGTGCCGATTCTGTTGCGCTGTATAATAAATCACCACTCTTTCACACCGATAAGATCACAAAGCCTTTTATTGTACTGCAAGGCAGTAACGACCCACGGGTACTACAAGTTGAGTCTGACGAAATTGTGGCAAACGCCAGAAAGAATGGAGTGAGCGTGGAGTATGTTATTTTTCCAGATGAAGGGCACGGCTTTGTGAAAAAGGAGAATAACATCAAAGCCTCTGAAGAAGTGTTGAAGTTTTTGGATATAAATTTAAAAGGAGTGCAGGCTCCTCAATAGAATTATGCCAGACATACGTCACCTCGTTAAAATTGCAGTTGACGCTGAAAAGGTTTATAAAGCAATCACTACGCAAGGGGGGCTTTCTGCATGGTGGACACCCCAAACAATAGCGAAAGCAGAAGTAGGGAGCGTATCTGTTTTTCACTTCGGGCCATCCTACTTTAAGGAAATCCGCGTTGAGGAACTAATACCAAATGAACTCGTGAGATGGAAATGCATCACAGGCGCGCCTGAATGGGTGGGCACTGATTTTCAATTTGATTAAAAACCTTTTAATGGCGATACTGAATTGTTCTTCAGTCATCGAAACTGGAGATCGTATACTGAAATGTACAGTCAGTGCAGTTTCGACTGGGCAATGTTTTTAAAGAGCTTAAAATGTATTGTGAAGTAGGAGAGGGAAAACCTTTTCCTGATTTTATGTGAAGCAATCTATGCGCGCAGGTTTACCCTAAAGCCTCCACTTCTTCCACTTCTTCAGGCATCATCTTTTTGAAAAGATTTTCAATACCAGATTTTAATGTTATGGTCGAGGAAGGACATCCGCTACAGGAGCCTTGTAAGGTAACAGTGACTTTTTTGTCTTTAAACGAGTGAAAAGTAATGGCGCCACCGTCTTGCTCCACAGCCGGACGTATGTATTCGTCCAAAATCGTTTTGATTTTTTTTACGGTTTCAGTTTCTTCTCCGGCATCAGCATCAACGGTAGGAGCTTTTTGATCAAGAATCAGTTTCCCTGATTCCAGGAAACTTTTGATATGTTCTTTAATGGTGTTTTGAACTTCTATCCACTCTGTATCTGCTTTCTTGGTGACAGTCACAAAATTGCTCATGTAAAAAACGCGATCGACAAAAGGATAGCTAAACAATTCAGCTGCTAAGGGTGCATCGGCTGCGCTTTCAGCGTCTGGAAAATCAAAACTCATTCCTTCTGGCACCAGCACTTCGTTTAATACAAACTTTAACGAGTTTGGGTTGGGGTTTGATTCCAGATAGATATGGATATTTTTTGGAGCAGTTTGCAGCATTTGTTGAATGGTTACTTTTTCAGAACAAAATTAAAGAAATTAAGTTCGTGAACAGGCTTATGTAGAAAAATGCATTTTAATATCATTTGACTACTATTTCGTAGTTTCCCCAGCAGGGCATTCAGAATGTTAAGTTTTCCTATATTGCCACCACAATCGATTGATAACATAATTATAATACGTTTTGAGCCAAAAATATATTATCCGGATTTTTCTCGTCCTATTTTCAGCAACCACTATTTTACATTTATTAACCTACTATGCAGGAGTAGCATTAAGTGATGATATTTTATTGGGAAGTCGCTGGCTCACCTGGGCGGTATTTATTTTATATGCCATCCGTAAAAAATCGCTGACCACCTGGATATTGTTTAGTATGATTATCGGGGTTGAGATTGGGTTAAACTTTCCCGACTTCGCACAGAATCTTCAGGTACTGAGCAAAATATTTTTAAGGCTAATCAAAACCATCATAGCGCCAATTCTTTTTGCTACACTCGTAGTAGGAATTGCCGGACACTCTAACCTTAAGCAGGTTGGCCGCATGGGATGGAAGTCTATTTTGTATTTTGAAATTGTCACAACCTTTGCCCTGGTAATTGGGCTTATTGCAATAAACCTTACGCAAGCAGGCTCAGGAATTGTTCTCCCGGAGGGCTTCAATCAGGAATTGCCGGAAGCTCAGGCGCAAACATGGTCTGAAACTATTTTGCACATTTTTCCAGAAAACTTCGTCAAGTCGGTTTACCATGGCGATGTGCTACCGATCGTATTGTTTAGCGTATTATTTGGCATCTCGTTGGCGCTTTTACCAGAAGAGAAGAAAAGACCAATGCTGAACTTTTGTGAAGGCCTGGCGGAGACCATGTTCAAGTTCACCAATATTATAATGCATTTTGCCCCCTTTGGTGTTGGAGCGGCTATTGCTGTTACGGTTGGTCATCTTGGGTTGGATATTCTAAGCTCACTTCTTAAATTGTTGTTTACTTTATACGGGGCGTTGTTCTTTTTTCTTTTGGGAATTTTGGTACCCGTGGCACTTATAGTTAAAGTTCCTATTCGTAAATTTCTACAAGCTATTTCTGAACCCGTTTCCATTGCATTTGCTACTACCAGTTCTGAATCGGCATTGCCTAAAGCCATGGAAAACATGGAAAAATTGGGTGTCCCACGAAAAATAGTTGCGTTTGTTTTGCCAACAGGCTATTCATTCAACCTCGATGGAAGTACGTTGTATCTTGCGTTGGCATCAATATTTGTAGCACAAGCTGCTAACATAGATCTTAGTATTGGCGAGCAAGCATTGATGGTATTCACACTCATGCTTACGAGCAAAGGTGTAGCAGGTGTACCGCGGGCTACGTTAATTATTTTATTGGGAACAGCAGCATCGTTTAATTTACCTCTATGGCCCATCATGGCTATTCTTGGTATTGATGAATTGATGGACATGGCCCGTACTTCTGTAAACGTTATTGGAAATTGTCTTGCTACTGTTGTTGTGGCCAAGTGGGAAGGTGAGTATGTGGAACCAGAAGGAGATATAAATTTTGATTAGTCTTCAAACTAAGGTGAGTACGAATTTCTCACCACGGTTTCACTAGAGAGGATAGAGTACTCACGCTCTGCATTGTGTAGACCATGCAAGCCGGTTCATTTCGTTACATCAACTACGCTCACCTTATTTTATTGTTAGTATAATATAAAAACGAACACACCTATCATTAGACAAGAAAATTTTCATGAAAGCGCGAGTCTGCAGTCTAGGGCTTTTGATGAGTGGCTTGCATAATTGAAATAACTTTCTGTACTTAATTTCCAAAAGACATAATCTAACTATTCAGATTTGTCTTCTTTACCAAAATATAAATAATGGGCCCTCTGTTCCTTCTTTTGCTAGGAATGACAATTGTAGTTGGAGGGATACTTCTATTCAAGATACATCCCGTTATTGTGTTGTTAGCTGCCGCTCTGGTGGTAAGTGGCCTCACATCTTCCTCTGTTTTAGAAATCTATGGCAAGGAAAAAAAACTTAGCGAGAAGGAGGTAATAACTTTAGTTAAACAATCGGCAGGTGAGCGCGTTGCCGTTGCATTTGGTAGCACCTGTGGTAAAATTGGCCTATTAATTATTCTGGCCTCCATCATCGGAAAATCTTTACTTGAAACAGGTGCAGCAGAGAAAATCGTTCGGGCAACCATAAGTTTAACGGGTGCTAAACAGGTGCCGGCATCAATGATGGCCAGTAGTTTCGTTCTGGCGGGACCGGTATTCTTTGATACAGTATTTTATTTAATGGTGCCTTTGGCACGCGCTATGGGCGTGCGATCACAAAAGTCATATCCGCTTTATATCATGGGTATTGTAGCAGGAGGTACTATGGCGCACTCGCTTGTTCCACCAACACCCGGACCTCTTTTTGTAGCTGCTGAATTGGGTGTCTCTTTTGGACTGATGGCTATTATGGGTGGGATTGTTGGGCTTACGTGTGCGACCTCTGGATTGATCTACGCAAGCTGGTTGAATAAAAGACAAGACATTCCACTTCGCAACACTACAGAGACGTCAATAGAAGATTTGCAAAAATGGTCCACCAAGGAACCAACCCAACTACCAGGTATTTGGATTTCAGTCTTACCGATAGCGCTGCCGGTTTTCCTAATCACTGGAGATGCATTTCTTTCTTCCATCGTAAAAGACGTGCCGATCGAAATCGCGAAATTCTTTGATGTATTAGGGAATCCAATCATCGCACTTTCAATGTCAGCGATGATAAGTTTAGTTTTACTCTATCGGTTCTTAAAAGGAGAACAAAAGATTTTTGGTCAATCCTTACAAGAGGCCATCTATAGTTCAGGTATTATTATTTTAATAACCGCATCGGGTGGTGCCTTTGGTACAATGCTGCAGCAA
>JAENVX010000262.1 GCA_016650355.1 Bacteroidia bacterium
CAATACCATAGTCTATGTCGCTGACGTCCCAGAAAATCAAAAACCAGTCTATTTCAAATTCACTGAAATTTCTAATACTGGTTTCGTTTGTGAAAATCCTGATCATGACTTTCCTAAGAATATTTCATATCAGTTGGAAGGTGAAAAGCTAAAATCTCAAATTTCCGGGGATGGCAAGGCAATTGATTTTCTATTTGAGAAAAAATAGACTTCGTCTTATCCCTTTCCTTGAGGATTTCGTCTGACATTTTCAAAAAAGCTTATTTCAGACCAGTTAAACTAAAAAACAACTAATTTCGTCCCTTTATTTATCTAAATAATCCTAACACTAAACAGTTACCATGTCTAAACCCAAGTCTAAATCCAAAGTTACCATGGCCACGGTTTTCAAAACCATCATCTGGCCAAGACGCAATATCATTTTTATAGGTTTCATATTGATTATAATCAGTAGACTCGCCAGCCTGGTGCTTCCCTGGTCTACCAAGTACATGATGGACGATGTGATTGGCAAGGGTGACTTATCAAAATTGAATCTGATCTTGATTGGAATATCCCTCTCGATATTGATTTCTTCCATCGTCTCATTTTTGTTAACCAAGTTATTAAGTGTAGAAGCTCAACACCTTATATCAGTCCTTCGTGCTAATGTGCAAAAGCACTTGCTCCGGCTACCTACCCGCTTCTTTGATAACCAGCAGTCTGGTAAGTTAGTGTCACGTGTAATGACAGATGTTGAAGGTGTGCGGAATTTAGTTGGTACTGGACTCGTTCAGTTAGTTGGCGGAGTACTCACTTCCGTAATCTGTTTATTTTTTCTAATCAGCATTAGCTGGAAGATGACTCTTTTTGTGATGTTTCCTGTCGCAATTTTTGGACTAATTGCCTTGAAAGCGTTCGGAAAAATTCGTCCAATATTCCGCGAACGTGGTGCCATCAATGCAGAGGTAACAGGACGTCTAACTCAAACCTTAAATGGTGTGAGGGTAATCAAAGGTTTCAATGCAGAAAAACAGGAAATCAAGATATTTGAACAAGGCGTTGAAAAATTATTTCTTAACGTAAAGAGTACATTAACGACCACCAGTTTCGTTACAAGTGCCGGGAGCTTTCTTTTAGGACTGGCATCTGTTGGGATAATGGGGATTGGAGGTTACATGATAGCCGAGAATGCATTGACAATGGGCGCGTTGATACAATATATTTTGTTTCTAGGATTTTTAATTGCCCCTATTGTGCAGATGAGTAACATCGGTAGTCAGCTAACAGAAGCGTTTGCAGGATTAGACCGGACGGAGGAACTCATGAACGTGCCTGTAGAAAATGATGAAACAATCCGAACTATTAAAATTGGAAACATTAAAGGTGATATTGAGTTTAAAGACGTTTCATTCGCTTATGATGAAGGCAAAGAGGTATTGCAGAATGTAAGTTTCTCTGCACCGGCCGGATCTGTAACCGCTCTAGTGGGAACTTCTGGATCAGGCAAGTCAACCATAGCAGGTTTAGCTGCTTCATTTCTAACACAACAATCCGGAACCATCACTATAGATGGCCATGACCTTTCTAAAGTTTCTTTGGACAGTTATAGGAGCCAATTGGGTGTTGTACTTCAAGATGATTTCCTTTTCGATGGCACCATTCGAGAAAATATTTTATTCGCCAAACCGAACGCTACCGAAGAGCAACTACAAGCTGCAATAGATGGTGCCTACGTCAGTGAGTTTAGCACAAAGTTTGAACTGGGATTGGACACGGTCATCGGTGAACGAGGAATAAAGCTATCGGGTGGCCAGCGTCAGCGAGTAACTATTGCACGTGCAATTCTTGCAAATCCCAGAATATTGATTTTGGATGAGGCTACTTCCAGCTTGGATACAGAAAGCGAATCGCTAATACAGGAAAGTTTAAAATCACTTTTGAAAGGCCGAACAACATTTGTAATTGCGCACAGACTTAGTACCATCAGACAGGCTGATTTGATTCTAGTAATTGAACAAGGGCAAATTGCCGAACGTGGAAAACACGATGAATTGATTGAGAAAAAAGGAAGGTATTTTGAATTGTATACATATCAGGCAAGAATATAATAACACAATATCTCTAGCGCTTTATGTTATAGGGCAGTGTAAAAATGTGAAGCCTGTGAGGAATAGAAGAGGTATAGAAACCTAATCAAATCGGATCGCTTTGATTGGACTTATACGTGTGACAATCGCTGTAGGAAGTAACAATACTAAGGTGACAACCACGAACACTGCTACATTCAACAAAATCACAATCTCCCAATTCCAATCGATAGGTACATAATTCATGTAGTAGTTGTGAGGATTGAGCTCAATAAATTTAAACGTGTCTTGAAGATAGCATAGTCCAAGACCGATTACATTTCCGTATACAAGGCCCTTCGCTATGAGGTTCACACCATTGTATACAAATATTGACTGGATTAATCTGTCCTGGGCACCCATTGCTTTGAGAAGTCCAATCATTTGCGTGCGTTCCATCACAAGTATCAAAATCACCGAAATCATATTTACGCATACAACTGTGAGAATTATCCCCAGTAATATATTTACTTGTCGGCTTAGCAGATTGAGCCATTCAAATACCTGAATATATTTATCACTTACTTTTTCAAGGTATAAATCATAGTCCATGCTGTCACCAATGATTGTTAATGCTTCATCTATATCGTTGACATCCTTCACAAATATTTCCAACCCCCCCGCAATGCTGTCGGCTGAAGCGTTTAAACGTTGCACCATACGTATATCACCAATGATGATTTTATTGTCAAAATAATCAGACAAGTTAGTCTCATAAATGCCTGTGACCTTTAGCTTTCTGAAGCGAGGTGGATTTTGAAAGAAGTGAATGATGATGTCGTCACCGACTTTGGTTTTCAGTTTAGCGGCAATAATTTCACTTAACACCACCTCACGCGCATAGCCAGAATCGGGAAATTGGATAAACTCTCCTTCAATCATGTTTTCTTGAAAACGAGTGAGATCAAAATTTTTACCAACGCCTTTAAACACTACACCGAGCACTTCGTCTTCGGTTTTAATCAAACCCGCTTTATGACTAAACTCCTGGATATGATCAATTACGCCTAATTCTTCGGGATGGTTATAGATATCAACATTATAACTGAAGGGCTGCTCCTCCATTGAGTTGTTCATGGTGAATTTTGAGACAATCAGATGTGAGCTAAATCCGTAGATTTTATTCTGAACTGTTTCCTGAAATCCCTTCATGATCAGAAATGAGACAATGGCAGCACTAAGCCCAACCGTAATACTGGCAACCGCAATTTTATGAATGATAGAAGAGAATCTGTCGCGATTATTATCAGAACTTCCCTGACTTATTCTTTTTGATATGAAATACGAAAGGTTCAAGGAATGGCTTAATTTTGGCTTAACAGTTTGTTACGAATCTTTCTACCCGCCAAAATAAAAAGAAATGATCAGGTTATATGCATCTCTATTTTTTTTATACAGCATTCTTTCTTGTGATGCACAACATCCTGCACCTGTTGTAACCGGTGCCCAACAGATAAATAAGCTATCTCTAAAATTGAAAGACAAACGCGTTGGCCTTGTTGTCAATCATACCTCCCTTATTGGAAAAACCCATTTGGTAGATAGTTTAAAAAGCCTTGGTGTCAATATTATCCGAATCTTTGGACCAGAACATGGCTTCCGTGGGAACGCTGCAGATGGGGAACTTGTTAGTGACAGCATTGATACCAAAACGGGGATACCTGTGGTATCACTTTACGGGAAAAACCGAAAGCCCACGCAAATACAATTTTCTGACCTTGATATTGTTGTGTTTGATCTTCAGGATGTAGGTACTCGATTCTACACATACATTGGAACGATGCACTATGTGA
>JAENVX010000263.1 GCA_016650355.1 Bacteroidia bacterium
AACACTCGTAATCAACCAGATT
This sequence comes from Bacteroidia bacterium, assembly GCA_016650355.1. Classification (GTDB taxonomy): domain Bacteria; phylum Bacteroidota; class Bacteroidia; order Cytophagales; family Cyclobacteriaceae; genus ELB16-189. Next base: position 23 of record JAENVX010000263.1, read on the forward strand.
CATTTAGACTCATCAACGCCATCGGCTTTATTTTAACTGCCGTGAAGTAATTTGCCCCTCTCGCGAGGACGTTCTGTGGAATGGGAAGTAACGGAACGTTTTCCGTTGTATACTTGATAAACGCTTCGCATTTCCCATAAAGAATTTCGAAACGTTTGTGACGACCTTCCGAAAGGTCATCAATTTCCTTTCGTTCGGTAAGCTGCTGATTGAACTGTTTGAAAAGTTGAAGAAATGTTTTCTTGATTTCCTTAACACCCTTGTAACTGTTTTTAACATCATCAGCCGTAACAAAATCTTTGGTTGAGATAAGTATGTTGTAGTGTCTAAGAATGTCCGCTTTCACAAGTGTTAGATAGTCATTAATTGATCTTGACTCACTAAACTTATCCAACACCTTGCTGTTTTCCGCATCCCAAAATTTAGGATGAATCTGTTTTTGTGTTGAGCACTCTGCGCGTTTGCCATCAACACTGATCCTTACCCATATTGGAGCAAGACCCTGCTTAGTCGTCTTGGCTTTGTGAAGCCAGAAGAGAATTGAGAATGTTTGATTTAAGTTCATTGCCATATTGTTTTTTAGGTAACCGAACTCGTGTCTTTTGACGGCAAATGAATCAAATCACGATTGGTGCAGAAATGTTGTTGATCAACATCTTACAACACCCTCGGTTACCTAATAACGGAAAAGGACTAGGTAACCGAATAGGTAACCTAACGGTTGGATTTCGATGTTACTTTTTGGTGGGCTTAAAAAGAAAAAACCGCCTAGAAATTGATTCTGAGCGGCTTTAGTTTCGGATGATTACTCCGATGTGATCCCGCTGGGATTCGAACCCAGGACCCATACATTAAAAGTGTATTGCTCTACCAGCTGAGCTACGGAATCATTAAATCTTGCCTAAATTGCGGTCTTTTCCGTAATTGAGGTCGCAAAGGTAGCAGGATATGAAAATAATACAAACCCGGTTTTTAAAAAAAATAGTTACCTGCGTCATGTTCGTGCTTATCTCTATGAATGTTGTTGCGCAACCGCATTCCACAAAACTAAAAAGGGCTGATTCTCTCTTTCAGGCCAGGCAATACACTCAATCTTATGAACTGTATGCTTCCCTTTTAAAAGAGAAACAATATTCATCTGCCATGCTGCTAAAAATGGCCTACAGTCAGGAAGGTCTCGGACATACCAGCATGTCCTTATATTATCTCAAATTATATTATATGGTTTCGCACGATGAACAAGCCTTAGGTAAAATGGAGGAAATTGCAGCTAAAAATAGACTGGACGGATATCAACTTACTGATTTCAATAAACTCGTTACGCTGCTTCAACAGTACTCGTTTCAAATTACATCAGTGTTGCTTTCTGTTGTTCTGTTTCTTTTCACGCTCATCATCTATCAAAATGTTAAACAACAAAAAAAACCTCTTATGGCTGCCATTGCGCTGGTGTTTTTTCTTGCACTGCTTTTCGCCAACAATCATTATGGAGATTACGTGAAAGTTGGCATCGTAACTCAATCCTCAACCTACTTGATGAGTGGCCCGTCAGCGGGAGCTTCCGTTGTAGGTATAATTAATGAAGGTCACCAGCTCAAAATTCTCGGACAAACTGATGTGTGGATAAAAGTAAATTGGCGAGATGAAGAAGTCTACATTAAAGAAAGCTCGCTATTGCCCATCAACCTATGATCAATAACGAATGGAAAGAGGGCCTTTATACTCCTTGTGCGTGTATTTGACAATATAATAGTATACTCCGGCAGCCTCACCATTGCCAAACCATTTGAAATTTCGGTCAACACTTTCAAAAACCTTATTTCCCCAACGGTTGTAGATTCGAATGCCTTGAAATTGAGCAACACAGTTATCCAGTGGTAATCCGTTTAAAAATTCACCGGTAACCGCATCTTTTATGTCCATGGAATAATAATCGTTTACTCCATCATCATTAGGTGAAAAGAAATTGATTGGCGTGAAAAACTCATCTGTCCCATCCACATCTCGGATTTTAATATTGATCTTAACGGTATCAGCAGTTGCCGTAAAACACCGATCATCAGCAATCCTGAATGTAAGTATATAATCATTTTCATAAATGTCATCTTGAAAAATGGTGCAATCAGGATTCCAAACCCATGTAGTGCTTACTGGGTTGGTCCCCTCTACAGGTTGAAAGATATACCCTTCCGGGGAAACGGTTTCCCCAATGCCTTCTGCGCTTACCAGCGTCAGCCTTAATAAATCTTTTGTTGGAGAAGTGTCGATATCAACACCTTGCAACCCAAGAGATATTTGTTGGCCCAATGTTGCGTTCAATTGATTGTTGGTCAACGTTAAATTGGGATTCAAACTATTTACCGTCAAGATTGGTGCGATATTGTCTGGCGGAAATATTTTTACGGATACATCTACTGTATCTGCCTTATACAGTCTGCACTTGTTTGAATTGTCCACCACAATAAACTGAAAATTCAATGAGTCAATTTTATCACCCGAGTATTTTGCAAAATCATCACAACTCACCAACCACTGAAACTTTGATTGGACTGTTCCATTTCCTGTGACCGGAGAGAAAGAAATCGCATCGCTCAGACTAAAGCTCCCCCCGGTAGCTTTCAAAAGTAGAAAATCGTTATCCACAAGGTCTTTACCAATAACATCAAAGGAAAGCGACTCACCCACATGCCGTTTCAATCCCCAAATTTTTCTTTCGTTAACTGCACTGGTGAGGTCAGTATCGATAACAGGATCTTCGTTTCCCGGTAGTTTCACTGTAAGATTATAGACAGCAAACACAGGTTCATTTGAATCACACAAATCCTTATCCTCCACGCGTAACTTTACCTGAAAATTTGTGCGCTTTGTAAAATCAAAAAGACCACAATTCGCATCCCAACTAAGCAACCCATTTATCAAACCGGGTTGTTGATTGATAATCTTAAACTGCATCCCTGCCGGGGTAAGTAAAAAACCATCGGTGATAGGCGTAACTAATAATTCATCCAAATCATCATCTTTAATTTGAAAAGGAAAACTTACCTGATCGCCTTCGTTTACCAAAGCAATTGTATTGGTATTGGTAGTAAAATAGGGATCAGCATTAGGAGGTGGTTCAACGTTCACACTAACTTTTAAGGTGTCCATCAAGGGAAGGCTACACGCATCGTCCATGGCGATGATGCCCACCTCATATGCACCACCAATAAAATACGGACACTTTGGAAAACATATTTTGAATTCTTTAGTTTGTGCATTTATCAATATGCCTGTTGTGATGGAAGGAAGGATCTCATTTAAATCCTTGTCCTTGAAATTCAGCCCAATCACCTTCAGTTTAATGTGCTCAATATTATCGGCTGTCTTATCTGCGTCAGGGTCAGATACTCGTACTTGAATGCACCGGTCCAGGTCTGAAACGGTGTTTGAAAAACTAACACTCATGAAATTATCATACGTATA
>JAENVX010000264.1 GCA_016650355.1 Bacteroidia bacterium
TATAAAACACTGGAACTTCGCTTCTGATGATTGGTGTGCTCCAAATGCCACCAACAATCTTGTCGTTGGAGGAGAATTTTCTTTTCGCATGGAAGCAAAAGATGGAAGTTTCGGATTTGATTTTGGAGGTGTCTACGATGTAGTAGACATCCATAAGCGAATAGAATATACCATGGGCGATGGCAGAAAAGCGAAAATAGAATTCACTGCCCAACCTGGATTATGCAAAATCGTAGAGTCATTTGAAGCGGAATCAGAAAATTCAGAGGAGCTTCAAAGAGGCGGCTGGCAAGCAATTCTAAACAACTTCAAAAAGCATGTTGAGACCATACCCTAACTAAAACTATCATGGCAAAACAAATATTCATTAACCTGCCGGTAAAAGACATTGGGAAGTCAATGACATTTTTTTCCTCGCTAGGCTTTTACTTCAACCCTCAATTCACGGATGACAAAGCTGCCTGCATGATAATCGGTGAGAATATTTTCGCCATGTTGCTCATTGAACCATTTTTTAAAACATTCACTAAAAAAGAAATTGTAGACGCGCATAAAAGCACCGAAGTATTGATAGCATTGGATGCAGCAAGCCGTGAAGAAGTAAAAGAAATGGTGAAGAAAGCAGTTGAAGCCGGTGGCTCAAGTTACATGGATCCGCAAGATCATGGCTGGATGTATCAGCATTGCTTTGCCGACCTGGATGGGCATCAGTGGGAAATACTTTACATGGATGAAAATGCATTGCCAAAGTAAAATTAAAGTCATAATAATATTCAATTGTCGCATGGTCGTACCTTGCAGGCAGATAAAAAAGGTTAACAAAATGAGTATATGAGAAAACTAGTACTATTCATGCACACTTCCCTTGACGGCTTTGTGGCCGGGCCAAATGGAGAAATGGACTGGATTAAGGTTGATGATGAAATGTTCGACTACGCAGGTCAACGGACCGAGCAAGCAGACACTGCTTTGTATGGTCGAGTAACATATGAGATGATGAATGCGTACTGGCCCACTGCGGCAGATCAACCAAACGCTTCAAAACATGATATTGATCACTCCCGATGGTATAACAAAGTAGAAAAGATAGTTGTCTCCCGAAGTTTGAAGGGAAAGGAAATCTCCCCTGTTGAGGTTATAAGTGCTAACCTGAAACAGGAAATATCTAATCTTAAGAAAAAATCAGGAAAGGAAATAATAATGTTTGGCAGCCCCTCCTTAGGTCATGCGCTAACACAAGCTGGTTTAATAGATGATTATTGGCTTTTTGTAAATCCAATATTGTTAGGTGACGGAATCCCTATGTTTAAAGACATCAAAGAGAAAGTAAACTTAAAGCTTGTAGCTCAGCGAATTTTCCCTTCGGGCGTAACCTGTCTTCATTACCAGAAGAATTGAAAATAATTTTATACTGATCCATCGAATTCCAACCAAAACATATTACTATGAAAAGAACGAATATTATTTATTGGATTCTAACTGGTCTGGCATCTCTCATGATGATATTTTCAGGCATCACTAATGTTTTATTATTGCCTGAGGCTGTGGAACTTATAGTTACACATTTAGGCTACCCTGCCTATTTCCTTACATTTATAGGAGCAGCAAAAATTATTGGTGCGATAACTATTCTTATTCCTGGATTTCAGCGAATTAAGGAATGGGCTTATGCTGGACTATTTTTTGACTTAGGAGCAGCCATTTATTCAGCTATTGCTGTCGGTGACCCTCCAGGTGTATGGCTACCGATTTTTATTTTCATAGCTCTTATAGGTGGTTCTTATGTATTCCATCATAAAAGATTAAAGGAAGCCGGGTTGAAATAATTATGGTCGAAGTTTTTAAAACTAACGTGATCAATCAAGAGCAAGCACATATGCTGGCTAATGAAATTAACAAACAATTCAACTACTATACTGCGAGTTTTGATTTGGAGGATTGTGACAATATCCTTCGAATTACGTGTACCTCGGGAATTGTTGATTCTGGCCGCGTGATTAATCTGTTAAATAATTTTGGGTGTGACGCAATGGTCTTATCGGATGATGTTCATTTCAAAGACACCCGGAGCGAACCTTCTCTTACATTAAATTAAAACTATCAACTAATCCATTCATTTTAATTTTCATTGCGAAATTAATCTTGGTGCGTACCTTCGGTACTCCAAACATTAATAACAATAGTTAATATGACATCAGCAAAAGGATATGCCGCACAAAATCCAACAACAAATTTAGCTCCGTGGAATTTTGAAAGACGTGAAGTAGGACCATTGGATGTTCAGTTTGATATTCAATACTGTGGTGTTTGTCATTCTGACCTTCACCAAATTCGGGATGAATGGTTCCCAGGAATATTTCCGATGGTACCCGGTCATGAAATCGTTGGAAAGGTTGTGAAGGTTGGCGATAAAGTAAAAAAGTTTAAACCAGGAGATCTTGCTGCTGTCGGCTGTTTAGTTGACTCCTGCAGAACATGTGATAATTGCAAAGTGGGGCTTGAACAATATTGTCTTAACGGAGGAGTGGGAACCTATAACGCAAAAGGTAAAGATGGGGTGCCTACCTATGGTGGCTACTCTAATACGATTGTAGTTCACGAAGATTTTGTTTTGACAATCTCCCCAAAACTTTCACTGCCAGCCGTAGCGCCATTGCTATGTGCAGGCATCACCACTTACTCCCCGCTACGACATTGGAAGGTAGGCAAAGGCCATAAGTTAGGGGTGTTGGGCTTAGGCGGTCTTGGACACATGGCAGTTAAATTCGGTGTTGCCTTTGGCGCAGAGGTTACAGTATTGAGCACTTCGCCATCCAAAGAACATGACGCAAAAAAATTAGGTGCACATAAATTTGTTGTCACTACTGACAAGCAGCAAGCTAAAAATGTGAAAGGATATTTTGATTTCATTCTAGATACCGTTTCTGCTCCCCATGACTTTAGATTCTATTTATCATTGCTTAAAACTAACGGCACACACATAATGGTGGGCATTCCTCCAGAACCCAATCAGGTACCCGCATTTAGCATAATTGGTGGGAGAAAAAGTCTGGCCGGATCCAGCATCGGTGGTTTACCCGAAACGCAGGAAATGCTTGACTACTGTGCCGAACACAATATTGTATCGGATATCGAATTGATCGATATCAAAGACATCACCAAAGCCTATGAGAGAATGGTGAAAGGAGATGTTCGATATCGCTTTGTAATTGACATGGCCACGTTGTAGAATTTGCCCCTCAGTACCATTTTTTGGCTAAATTATCACTTTGTTAGCTAAATTAATTAGTATTTTATGAGTTAATATTTGCTAATATAATTAGTATTTCGTTAATTTGTAAGGTTAACTAATACCAATCAATGAAAGCGATTGAATCTCCACTTATTGGCAGAAAAGCCGTCCCTGCTAGGGATCCTAATATAATGCGATTTCAGGTTCAGCAGATTTTAAATGCTCACCGTGACACCCTAATTAATTCTTTATTGAAAGATGTACCCTACTTTTTAGCGTACCGTTTTCATGCGAAAGCAACTGAATCAGAATTACATGAAATTGAATCCAAACTTCATAAACTAAAAAAGGGAAATGTGGACATTGACCATACGTATCACTCCATTGTTGATCAGGTAAAAAAGAAAACCATTACTCGATTGACGAATGAATTATTCTATTCAGAAATTGAAGAGCTTTTGTTGACGGGCGAGCTAAACCACGCTTGATAAATAATTCATATCCCTAATACAAACTGCTCAAGTTCATGCTATCCTCCCTAAATAAATGATAACGGATTTTTGGCAGGAACGTGTGTAACTTTTACTCCGGCTACTTTTTCCCTTAACCACTGTGCCATGTATTCAGAGCCCGGCTCTTCACTATCGGCATGGCCCATGATTACCATTGAAATCTGCTGCCCACTCAATTGCGCATCACGTACGTACTCAGGTGCCTCCCACTCATGAAACTCTCCTCCTATCACCACATCAGGTTTTTCACGTGCAATCACCGGAATGACAATGCTGCCTGTATTAAATCCAGGATTAAACAAAATCTTGCGACATGGTTGCGATAAATTTCCCATGTATCGCATTGTGGTTATACCCAGATTTTGCTTAATGTGCTCCATCAGATTTTTCAAAGTTATCTCAGGTATGACAACAATTTGATTTGACTTTGGATCAAAATATTTCTCCCATCCAAGCCTTGTGATAACACCCATCTTTACTCCGTCTGGAAAATGTCGATGTACATGATCATGATTACGCCAGATAGCGATGTTATGCTTTTTCAAAAGTTCAGACTTGTACTTATAAACATCGTTCCCTTCCAGCCAATCTACCGTACCCTGATGATTATAATAGGTGGGCTCATGAGCAATTATAAAATTGGAATTTAATTCTACAGCCTTTCGGATTACTTCGATAGTGGCAAACATGGTGGTCACAATTCCTGTCACTTTCACATCACGGTTCCCGGCATGTATAGTATCCACCGTGTTCACAATGAGACCACCCGGCACTTCATTAATAAACAAATCCATGATTTGTCCTACTGTCCAGGATTCTGAAGGGTAGTCTGTAGCGAAACTGTCCATTGGCGAAGACAAGATCATAGCTGAGCCTGCTACCCTGGTTACATCTTTCAAGAATTTTCTTCTTCCATGCATGTCCATAATATTTACGATTAGTTAACAAACAAGTTCGTCAAACAGATTGGTCTTTACAATGGCTTAACTTGTAACTCCTACTCAGGTGTAACGCAATAAATAATCGAAGTCCAAGCGAGACGCTCGGGTTAGTTGAGCTTGAAAAAGACTAATTATTCGTATCGAAGTGCATTCACGGGATTTTCTCGTGATAACCTCATGTCTAAAAACAATTTGATACATTAGCGACTAACTCCTCTTTTAAGCGACTGGGAAATTCCTATACCAAGCCATCTTCCCGCTTTGCGCATTGCAATAATGATCCGAAAGCAAACCGAGAGTGGAATTAAAAAATTCTTTGCTGGTCTTAAGCAATATGTAGAAAAGGAATAATTTTGGCACGTGGCATACAATGAATTTACTGCTGATAGAGTTCGGCAAAGGCTTTCATCCGTGACTAATCAAGAAAAAAAAATGATGGGCGGTCTTATTTTCATGGTGAATGATAAAATGTGTGTTGGAGTCGATAAAGACAGGAAAACCGGTGACGATAGACTTATGGTGCGCTTTGGTAAGGCAGTTTATGAAGACTTGCTGTTACTAAAAGGTTGTCGTGAAATGGACTTTACAGGTAAAGCCATGAAAGGATTCTTATTTATTTATCCTGAGGGTTTTGATGCTGAAAAGGATATGGACTTCTGGATTAAGAAAGCTCTTGAGTTCAACAAAATTGCTGACAAGAGTAAGTGATTCAATTGCTGCTCTAACGATCTCATGGTATGAGGGAATTCATCTCTAGCTCAACCTCGCTGGGTTGGAGATATTATGGCATATTGCGTATTCTTCAAATACGATGCTCATCCGTCTCATAAGCGATACCCACAAATTACTAATTTTACGGTAGGCTAATTCGAACTATTAATTATTGTTTACTATTCTCAATTCCACGGTGATGGCTTTCAGCATATTTCAGCTCATAAATTTTACGTTGGTCATCGCATTTCTATTTATCGTCTTCAAACTCGCAGAAACAAATTGGTCTTATAAAATAAGTAAGCCGCATGCCTGGGAGGACGCGATTAAGAATGGTTCTGTTTCAAAGAAGCTGAAACGGATTGAGCGGCTGTATCGGGATAAAGTAAGATTCTATACATTTTGGTTTCAAATCGAGCGGTTGAAAAAAAACAGTATAGCCGGTTCGTTTGCAGAAGTAGGCGTATACAAAGGGGGAACCGCAAAAATCATACACGAAATGGATCCCTCGCGAAGTTTCCATTTATTCGATACGTTCGAGGGATTTGACAAGGACGATCTTAAAAAGGAATCTCCTAACCCGAACCATTCAATCGATTTCTCAGATACTAATGAAGAATCTGTCATAGTATATATTGGAGGAAATTCCAACATCAAAATTCACAAAGGCTATTTCCCTGCCACTACTGAGAATCTGGTCAAAGAGCAGTTTTCATTCGTTCACCTCGATGCCGATCTTTATAACCCCACATTGGCAGGTCTTCACTATTTTTATCCCCTTCTTGCTCCAGGTGGTGTCATCATTATTCATGACTATAACCATACCTGGGAAGGCCTAACAGAAGCCGTAGATGAATTTATAAGAACGATTCCGGAAAGTATTGTTGAACTAGCAGATTGGCAGGGAAGCATAATGATTATAAAAAATCATCAAGGTTCTTAGCATTTACAATATATTATGCGATTAGCGTTTTAATAAATTTGCTAATCACTCATCCTACTGCAGATGATTTTTGTCGATAAACTCTTTAAAAGATTTTCGGTAGGTATCACCGATTGACAAGGAAACAGCGCCTATCAATACCTCGTTTTTCTGAACCACATTGATTGCATCCAACGCTACGATATAGGAGTTATGAATGCGAATGAATTTATCGGCAGGTAATTGTTCTTCTAACACCTTAAGTCTTTGTAACGTAACAACCTTCTGTGTTTTAGTATGAATGGTTACATAGTCTTTCAAGCCTTCAACATAGAGAATTTCATTCAGTCTTATTTTAACCAACTTGGTACCGTCCTTCACAAAGACAAAAGGCGATGGTGTCGGTTCAGGTTGTGCCACCGCAACTTTAGATTCTGCACCGGACCGTTGGTTGATTTTATCAACTGCTTTCAAAAAACGCTCGAAGGTTATTGGTTTCAATAAGTAGTCAGTGACATCCAGATCGTATCCCTCAAGGGCGTAATCAGAATAGGCTGTTGTGAGAATAACATAAGGCTTCTTAGTCAGCACCTTTAATAAAGAAATGCCTGTTATTTCTGGCATTTGTATATCGAGGAAAAGTACATCAACCGAAAGAGTACCTAACGCTTCAAGAGCCTCCAAAGGATTTGAAAAGGCCTGAAGGAGATTAAGTGAAGGTACCTTCTTCACATATTCCATCATCAGGTTGCGAGCTAGTGGCTCATCTTCAATAATGACACAATTCAGTTTCAACTTAATGTCAACGTCAATTGAACTAAATATACGTCCTTTTTATCTTCGCTGGTAAGTTTATATCGTCCCGGGTAACTTAATTCCAATCTCCGCTCCACGTTCCGTAGGCCAATACCAGATTTTTCATGTACATCTGCCTTTTCTGGTTTGCTATTCTCCACAGTATAGACGCACTCATTACCAGCGATATTAATACGCACATTTACCCAGGCTTTTGGGTTGCTATTATTGACCCCGTGTTTAAATGCGTTTTCTAAGAAAGTTATAAATATCAACGGTGCGATCCATCTGTTATCAACCTCTCCTTCAATATCAAAGGTGATGGGTATTTGATTATTTAAACGCAAACGCTCCAGGCTTATATAATTTTGCATGTATTCAATCTCTTTGCCCAGCAATACTTTAGGATGATTGGAGTCATATATCATATACCGCATCATCTGCGAAAGCTTTGCTATTACCTCCGTTGTATTATCCGACTTGGTGTAGGCGAGATAGTATAGATTGTTTAGTGTATTAAATAAAAAATGAGGATTAATCTGAGCTTTTAAAAAATTGAGTTCCGCGGCCAGCTTTTCATGCTCAATCTCTTTCTTGCGCGCTTCAAATTCAAACCAGTCCTCAGCGAATCGAAGCATCCCCACAAAAATCACAATGAATAGATTGCTGGTCACGACTTGCACAACAAATCGAGGACTATATAAATAGCCTTCCCTGTTTTCACTAACATTCAGAATATTGCGTTCCAGATAAATTCTAAGCGTAATGACGACTGCGAAAAATAACAGAAACAGAATTAGGTATTTCCACTTATCACTTTTGGCAAGCAGGCGTGGTAAAAAAGTAAAGTAGTTTATATAAGATAGAAATGCAGCGAAAAGTACTTGGGTTGATACGATGATTAATATTCTCCCCCAATCCATATCCCGACCGCGTTGATAGGAACTTACCTGGTATAGAAAAATAGATAGATACACGCACCAAAAAGAGGCGTGCAATAAAATAACCTTGGTGCGCTGGGATGTTAAACTCATGGATGAATGGCAAAAGTAAAAGATGTCCGGTAATACCAGTTGTTTTTATTTTAGTTTACGACAAATCAGTCCATCTAATCGATAGGTCAGTCAGTTGATGCGACTAATAATTGGATTGAATAATTGACCCGCCTGTCGAATAATTACTGCCATGCATATAATAAGTTTAATTAGGGAGAACAATTGGATTTCCTTTGTAGTTAAAGTAGTGCGACTAATAAACTTATTCAAAAGAACATACATCACTTATTCATCATGAAAAACGTTTTCTTATCCCTTCTATTTTTAACATCTGCGTTTATTGCCGCAGGGCAAACAAGAAACGGTAAGGTCTCTGGCACGATCAAGGAGGCAGATAACAATGCCCCGGTTGAGTTTGCAACAATTGCATTGATCAATCCAAATACCAACAAGCCGGTTGATGGCACTATAGCTGACCCAAAAGGTAAGTTTACAATTAAGGAAGTTGCAAATGGAAAGTATATAGCATCAATCTCATTCATAGGCTTTGAAACGATCAAGCGCGAAATCGAGATTACAGATAGGAATTGGGATGTTGACTTAGGTACGATACTTCTTAGTTTGTCATCCGAATTGTTGGAGGCAGTAACTGTAGTTGGCCAGAAAGCCCTTATTGAAGAACGGGTAGACCGCATGGTTTATAATGCAGAAAATGACAACACAGCCAAAGGAGGCGATGCTGCAGATGTCTTAAGACGAGTTCCATTACTAACGGTTGACCTTGATGGCAACGTGTCGATAAGAGGCAGTCAAAACATTAGGGTGTTAATAAACAATCGTCCTTCAACTATAACTGCGGGTAGTATTGCTGATGCGCTAAAACAAATTCCAGCAGATGAGATTAAGTCTGTTGAGGTGATTACCTCGCCTTCTTCTAAATATGATGCTGAAGGAACAACAGGTATTATTAACATTATTACAAAAAAGACTGTACTGGAAGGTGCAACGTTAAATGTAAATGGCAGTGTTGGTAACCGAGGTACCAATCTCGGCATGCGTGGTGGCTATAAGAAAGGAAAACTTGGAGTTTCATTAGGAGGCTTCGGTCGCTCTAGTTACAATTCATTAGGAAGTTTTGAAAGTACTCAAATTACGCAAAGCGGAACTACTATACAGGCGGCTGACACCCGAGGTAACTCACTGCACGGCCGCTATTCCCTGGGAATTGATTATGATCTTAACCCAAAAAACTATCTAACTTCTTCTATTCGGTTTGGCACCCGTGGATCAAATGATTATCAGGATGATTTGACTACAGATACGTACCGAAATAATAATCTCTTCAGTCAAAGTATACGCAATGCTGTCTCTAACAACCAGTCTAACTCCATAGACATGAACCTCAATTTCACACACCTCTATGAAAAAAAAGACAGAGAACTGAGCATCCTTGGCTTATACAGTATTGATGATGGTGTCAATGATTTCGAAAACGTAATCTATGACCCAACAAATTTTGAAGTTGAAAATCGATTTAAGAATAAGAATGATACCTACAACCAGGAAACAGCGATGCAAATCGATTATCAAAGCCCGATTGGGGACAATCAATTATTTGAAGTTGGCGGAAAACAAACAAGAAGAAAGGCACTTAGCGATTATGAATATTTTTCAGCACTAGGGTCAGATCCATACGCGCCTGTTGTAAACGACCAACTTTCCAATGTTTTCAACTACTTACAAAATGTGAGTGCAGGCTACCTTTCCTATACACTGAATCTCAAAAAATACGCTTTCAAGGCTGGAGGCCGATACGAGTATACTACCATTAACGCTTTCTTTCAGGATGAACAGGATATAAACATCCCATCTTATGGCATTTTTGTTCCCTCAATTAATATGTCAAGAAAGCTTAAAAATAATAATACAATCAAGGCAGCATTTAACAGAAGAATTCAACGGCCTTCCATCCGCTACCTGAATCCAAATGTTCAAGCTTCAAATCCACTAAATGTAACAGTAGGAAATCCTTCACTTGATCCCGAATTTACAAATAACTATGAGCTAAGTTACAGTACATATGTTAAGGGGCTAAGTTTAAACTTCACAGGTTTTGCAAGAAATAGTAACAACGCTATTCAAAAAGTAAGTGATGTTGTGGGCGACACTGTCAGGAGCACCTATCACAATATCGGAATAGAAAACTCGTATGGTACCAGCATTAACGCAAACCTTTCTATAGGTAAAAAACTAACCTTCAATGCCGGACCAGAAATCTATTATGCGACCCTTAGCAACAATGTAGCAGATGAAAATTTCAGCGCAAGCAATCAAGGTTGGGTAATTAGTGGCCGTTTTTTTGGCAGCTACAATATGAACAAAGATTGGAGCCTTCAATTATTCAGTTTTGTACGGGGGAGAAACGTGAACTTACAGGGCTACCAGGGTGGCTTTGGTGTTTATTCTCTTGGCCTTAATAAAAATCTTCCGAACAAGCGTGGAAGTATTGGATTTGGAGCCGAGAACTTTTTCGGTAATTCGATAACTATAAAGAGTGAAACCATTACTCCTGTCGTAAATCAGCATAGCACATCGGTAAGACAAAATCTGAATTTTAAATTTAACATCAACCTGCGCTTTGGAAAAATTGAAGGAGCTAGCAGAACCTCGTCAAGCTCACGAAGAAGCCGCAAATCTATTTCCAGTGATGATTTAAAACAGGGTGGAGAAGGTGGTGGCTTTGATGGCGGTGGCCAGGAGCAGCCACAAGTTGGTTTCACAGGAGGACAAGGTGGACAAAGAGTTGTACCTGCAACGGCTACTGGTCCAATCATTAAGTCTGATTCGACAGCTGTGGTTAATGCCGAGGGCACATGGATGTATTCAGTAGAATCACCACAAGGAACTAATGGTGGCACGTTGAAAATCAACAAGGAAGGCGAGACATTTACAGGTACCATAATTAATAGTCGGATGCAAAGTGAAGTACCTGTTAAAAATATTCAAGTAAACGGGAATGAATTAAGTTTTAGCTACGAAATGAGTTTTGGTACTAATACCAATGAAGTCACTGTGAAAGGTGTAATCACTGGCGATGCATTTGCAGGCACAATGGTAATGGGGCAGCGCGGTGCGTTTCCTATGACAGCAAAGCGAGGCCAATAAGAATTGGGGTAAATAGTTGTTTAATTAAATGCCGGATCGAAAGACCGGCATTTTCTTATTAGTTTACTATTCCGCTTTTTTTCTAAAATCTAGGTTATAAAAAATAGCTGCCTGCAAATACGATTTTGTTGTTGTATTCACTGTTTGTGCAAGGTATCCTAACTGAAGATTAACCAATGGGTTGAACTGATATCCTACCGCTCCGTACAATCGGTTTCGGTCAAAAGGTTTGTTGTTTAAATGAATAAATATTTCATCATAAAAACTAACAAAAAATGTTTTGGCTTCAATCTTATTTTTACCAATAGGAATAGTAGCACGTACCAGGTAACGAATTCTATCGAGATATAAGCTCTGGTTTCCATTAAGCCAACGTTGCTCAATCCGATAGCGATGCTCAAAGGAAATTCTTCCCAAACTGTTTCGCATTATAAACTGCTGCCACAATCGATTTTCATTAACCTGAACACCTGGCAATTGCTCTTTGTCATATGCATAATTCGTAATATTTGCATATCCGATACTTGCAAAAGCGGTACTGCTAATATGGTAGTTTACACCACCACGCAACAACAGTTGTTCTGTGTTTGGTGTGATTTCATAACTGCGGTATTGTGCTTCGGCATGAATACTCCAGTGTTCATTCAAACGCGTTTGATTAAAAAACATAAGCCAGTTTCCAGTTGTGCCTTTTGGAGATTGCGAAAAGCCAGCGAAGCTGATGACCGTTAATAAAACTAAATGGTAAATACGCATTATAACCAAAGATTTAATTTGCATTATTCGTTGGGCAATTTTTCCGGAGAACATACTCACAAATTACGTTTTCGGCCTCAAAGAAAGATATACCATGTCCCCTATCTTAATATCACATTCATTTGCCTTTACAGGAATATTCAATCCAGAAATAGAGACTTCCATTTCATAGTGGTCACCAAAAAAACTCATTTGCGTAACGCTGCCCTCGGACGCATTCATTCTCTCCCTCACAATCATAAAATCTTCGGATCGTAGAAATTTCTCATTTCGAATTTCATCATTCGATAAACCAAAGGACTTGATTAATTGTGGGGTGACTTTAATATACTTTCCCAACAAGCCCGCTACATATTCATCAGCGGGTTCTCTATAAATTCTCTCCGGGGTTCCTTCTTGTATCAAACGCCCGTTTTTCATCACTAATATTTTGTCAGCCCATGGGATCGTATCTCCCGGATCATGTGAAACCAATATACAGGTAATCTTTAACTTCTTGCTAATGTTATTAATAACTGATTTAAGTATGTTCTTGTGAACCATATCTAAATGTGAAAATGGTTCGTCAAGTAATAAAAGCTTAGGTGTTGTAATCAACAGTCGCGCCAATGCAATCCGTTGCCGCTCGCCACCCGAAAGGCGATCCGTTTTTCGCGAAAGCAAATGATCAATCTGGCATAGTTTGTACAAATCGTGTGCTGTCTCTTCTGAGAGCTGATTTGCATAACCTAGGATTTGCTCTACGGTCAAAAACTTTTGCAGCTCAAAGTACTGCGATAGATACGCAATGGAAGGATGTCCAGCAACTAATTTATCCGAAGGCCCAATCACCTTCTCTTTATCCAACAATACTTCACCAACGTCTTGTTGTATCAATCCTGCAATAATCTTCAAGAGCGTGCTTTTGCCAGAACCCGTTTCACCAATTACAGCAATACGTTGAAGCCTGTCTTGCTTGAAGTTAATGTCGTGTAATACAAAGTCACCCTCGCCTTTCTTCCAAACACCCGAAACTTTCAATAAATTCATGGAACTACACTTATCTATGATCAACCATTTGCTTCCACAACTTTTCAAATTCACTTAAAAACGATTTTACTAAGCCACCATCGCTGGTCAGCAATATATTTTCATGATTGAATCGTGCTGCACTTTGTGTCCAGTTATAGCTTCCAGTGAGTAGTATTCTGTCATCAACCACCATAAACTTATGGTGCATATGGTTCGTGGTGTAATCCATTCTTACAGAAATTCCTTCTTTAGACAAGCGTTGTATATCAGATCCCATATCAAAGGATTTGTCATCATCTGTAATGATTCTTATGTCCAGTCCCTTCCTATGAGAATTTAGAATGGCATTTGTTATAGTATCATCGCTGATCGTAAATAGACAAATTTTTAATTTGGCATTAGCGCTGTTGATCTGATTGATAATTGAACTGCGGCATGATTCGCCCGGGCTAAAAAATGCTTCTGAAGTACGATTGGAAGTGATGGTCAATGCACTGTTTACATTTTTTACCCATTCCAGAATAAAGTTATAATTCGTCTCGTTAATTTTTTCATTTGCTAACTCATAAATTTTACTTCGTAAAAAATTAAATTGCTCAGGGGACCAGGCCTGCTCAGCTACTAATTCCATTAAATCTCTTCTCTCTGCTTTTGACAAAAGTTTGTCTTCAATGCTCTGCTTAAGGTGGGCTATAATCTTCTCCATTCGTATATTAGGCTATAACAACACTAGTAAATATACATCGCCCTTTGTTTTTCTTCGAAATTTTTCGATGATGAATAGGTAAAAACAATCCATGTCTCCACTAAAGAAAAATAATAATATCTTTGCGCCCCTGCCTACCGGCAGGCACCGGCAGGCAGGCTTATTCTAAAAAAATCATGATTTCAGTTGACGCAATTACAGTAGAATTTAATGGTTCAGCCCTCTTTAGCGATATTACTTTTAACATAAATGAAAACGACAGAATTGCCTTAATGGGCAAAAATGGTGCAGGAAAATCTACCCTGTTAAAGATCATAGCAGGTACCAACCTGCCTGCCGGACAGGCAGGTAAACCCACGCGCGGAAAAGTATCAGCACCTAGAGAGGCCGTCATTGCCTATCTGCCGCAACATTTGCTGACTGAGGATAAGGATACAGTTTTTGAAGAAGCCTCAAAAGCCTTTGCGAAAATCCTGGACATGAAGAAGCAAATGGACGAACTGAATGTGCAACTAGAAACACGAACGGATTATGAGTCGGAGGCCTACTCAAAAATAATTGAGCAAGTTTCAGAGTTGAGTGAGAAATATTATTCTATTGAAGAAATCAATTTCGATGCGGAAGTTGAAAAAACACTTATAGGATTAGGTTTTGTTCGCTCGGATTTCTCGCGTCCAACAAAGGAGTTTAGTGGAGGTTGGCGAATGCGAATCGAGCTAGCGAAAATCCTACTTCAAAAGCCTGATTTGATCTTGCTTGACGAGCCTACCAATCACATGGACATCGAATCCATTCAATGGCTTGAAGAATTTCTAATAAACAACGCCAAAGCTGTAATTGTGATCAGCCACGACAAAACGTTTGTAGACAACCTCACGAACCGTACCATTGAGGTGACGATGGGTCGTATCTACGATTACAAAACAAACTACACGCATTACCTGGAATTGCGCAAAGAAAGGCGCGAACAACAACAAAAACAATTTGATGATCAGGCTAAACAAATCGCTGATATTCAGCAATTTATTGATCGATTTAAAGGTACTTACTCTAAGACTTTGCAAGTGCAATCGCGTGTGAAGATGTTGGAGAAAATAGAGATTGTGGAAGTGGATGAAGTGGATTCATCCGCTCTTAATTTAAAATTTCCTCCGGCTCCACGTTCGGGAAACTATCCGGTTATAGTAGAGGGGCTTACCAAGAAATATGGTGATCATATCGTTTTCAAGGATGCATCACTAACAATTGCACGTGGAGAAAAAGTTGCCTTTGTTGGAAAAAACGGTGAAGGAAAATCTACACTCGTGAAGGCCATCATGAGTGAAATAGATTTTGACGGAAAGCTTCAACTAGGTCATAATTCCATGATCGGATATTTTGCTCAAAATCAAGCTGCCTTGTTAGAGGAAGATATTACTGTGTTTCAAACGATAGATCAAATTGCTCAGGGCGATATCCGGACAAAAATAAAAGACATGCTTGGAGCATTCATGTTTAGCGGTGAAGCCATAGATAAAAAA
>JAENVX010000265.1 GCA_016650355.1 Bacteroidia bacterium
CGGATCTATCCATTATTTGATTCCGATATAAAGTACGAAGTGAGAGGCTATACTTTTCCATTTACATTATATGCACCTCAGCCAGTTCAGCAATTTTTATATGAGAATGGTTTAGGCTATTTCTCTCACAAGGGCTTTGGCATGTTGGATGTTGCAAACGCTGATACAATCAAAAAAAATTCTGGCCAAGAGTTGAACTATGCCTAGTAAATATTAACGGGTAGAACAAAATATCCAAGTAATAAATCGGCATTTGGCTGGAAGGGTCTATAGTAAACCAATACTTCATATACGTTCTCTGTTTCAAAGTGACTTCCTTCAAAGTAATCCGAAGGCAAAGACTTACTTTCAACTGCGTACTGATAATTGTAGAATCCTTGCTTTAGCAAGATCTTAGCTTCGTAAATTCCCTTACCCGGATTATATGCCATTCTATTTTCATCCTCACGAATCCAATTGTTGAATGCACCCATGACGTATACATCTCCTTCAATTTTATTTGACAGTAAAGAGAAAATTGTCTCAACATAGTTTGCGCTGGTTACAGCATCTCCAAAATCAAAATTTTCTATTTCATACCTTCCATTAGCATCGGCATAGCGCGCATAGGCCTGACCGCCTCTTGATTTATCCAACTGTATCGTCAATCGATTGGGTTTTACAGTACGGTCTATTTTTCCTGTGTTCTCTCCAGGAGAATTAAGCGATCTGAAATCGACAAATCTAAATTCATTGCCTGCAGTAAAATGTTGATCCTGATCAAAAAACCGATACTCCAATTGTTTGCTGCTTTCGCGAACGAAGCTCGGTTTAACATCCATGCGTGCATTGTCCCATCGTTGATTTTGACGTATAACTACGTGAACAGACTCCATCGGGTTTATGATGTTGGCTCTTTGGTAATTTAAAATGAAGTTGAGTTGTTGATTGCTTGTTTTAAGTGTGCCCATTCCTGCTATACTATTGTCCTTGGAAAGGGTAACCTTATTATCCACTACAAAAAAACGCTTCGTGAGAATAAGATCGTTTTTGTCTCCATCACGATAAAGCACGAGTAGATAATTACCCGGGATATTCACTGTTGGAATCACAAATCTGTAATGAACGAAAACTGGATAATTATTATTTGAAAAGGAATACTCGTTTAAGTTAAACTCATTGTATTCACTAAGGAAATCCAGATCCTGCAATGATGATTTAGTCCAATCATAGTTGCAATGGATCAATCTGGCATAGTAATCATTTCGATTGTCTTGAAGGTCGTCAAATTCAATTGACAAATCGGGAAGAAGTTGAACCGTTTTTATTTGGGGTTCGTACACCATATCAATGAATTGGAGCTTCTTTTGCGCCTCCAAATGGAGGCATAAAAGTGTCAAGATGATCAAAAGTGGATATCTCATTTTACAAAACTAAACGTTATTTACGTGAAGTTCGTATTCCAACTATTTGTTAGTAAAAGGTGTCTAACCTACAGAATGCATTAATGCAGAGCGACAAGGAGCTTATCCAAGGATGTGTTAAAGGCGACAGGGCTATCCAAAAAGCCTTGTATGACCGCTATTGCCGTAAAATGATGGCGATTTCCTTACGATATGCCCGATCTACACAAGAGGCTGAAGATATCTTGCAGGAGGCTTTCATAAAGATTTTTGACAAAATCCATGAATTTAGGTCAGAGGCAAAACTGGAGACGTGGATAACACGAATCATGATTAACACTGCCTTGAATAGTCACCGACAAAAATTATACATGCTGCCAATGGTAGATGTTAATGAGCTACAGATTTCAGCAGAGGAAGGTATAAATCTATCAGAATTTAATTTATCAGAGTTGATTTCTATTGTACAATCACTCCCGGATGGCTGCAGAGTTGTATTTAATTTATTTGCGATTGAAGGGTATGGACATAAGGAAATAGCAGAAATGCTGGCGATAAGTGAAGGGACATCAAAATCTCAATACAATAGGGCGAAAAGTTTATTAAGGACAAAACTCATACGGGAGGATGGTAAGTATGAAAGATTTAACTAGGCAAAAATTTGAAGAAGACTGGAGATCGTCTTTGCATGGAGCTGAGGTAGAACCGCCAGCTTCAGTTTGGTCTAACCTTGAGAAGGATCTTATGCAAGTCGAGGGCGACTCTATGAGAAAGAAGGTAATCTTCTACAAATGGTTGGCTGCTGCCTCAGTTATTATAGTTGTCTTTTTGGGTGGCGCATTTTATTACAAGGCTACCACAGACAATACGCAGATCACCAGCTCTACTAAACCGATCAACGAAGCGCCTCAGCAAAATA
>JAENVX010000266.1 GCA_016650355.1 Bacteroidia bacterium
CGGAAATAGGGGAGAAGAGTATGCCGAAGGCGATAAGATTTAAGTGGATGGCCTGCACGCTGCCTCCCAATGCGATAGACAGATCCTGATTGAAGATCATTTTGGATAGCACAAAGAGCACAAAGAAAATCTGAACGATGGAAATCATGTAGCTCCACACAATGTGTTTCTTTTTGAAGTGGCCAACTTCGTGTGCCAGCACAGCAACAAGCTCTTCTGTGGTGTGATTGGTAATTAAGGTATCGTACAATACTATTTTTTTCTTTTTGCCTATTCCTGAAAAGAAGGCATTCGCTTTCGCGGAACGCTTCGAGCCATCCATTACAAAGATATTGTCCAACGGAAAATTTACTTTTTTGGAAAAGGATTCAATCGCTGTTTTTAATTCACCGTTGTCCAACGGAGTGAGTTTATTAAACAAAGGAAGAAAGAGCGAGGTGTAAAACATATTTACCAACAATGTAAATGCAGCCGCGATCAGTCCGAACCAAATCCAGAAATTTGGCCCAATGTATTGAACAAGGTAGAGCAGAAGAGAAAGCAATGCTCCGCCGATCACTGCGCCAAGCGCATAGCCTTTTAGTTTGTCGAGGATAAACGTCTTAACCGTGGTTTTATTAAAACCATATTTTTCTTCTATCACGAAAGTGGAGTACAATTGAAAAGGTATTCCCAATATGTCAGATGCGATCATAAGTGTCCCGAAGAAGGCCAACGCCAGCAGGATTTCATTATCAAGAAAAGGTCTGAGCATGGCATCGAGCCAACCGAAGCCTCCGAGCAGCAACATCAGCAAAGAAAGCACAAAACTGAAGGCCGAAGATATAAAAGAGAATCGCTGTTGATCGCCCTGGTAGTCCAGTGACTTTTGATATTTTTCTTTATCGTAGAAGTCTGCGATTTCGGCAGGGATGTCCTTGCGCTGCGCTTTCAGGTTCAGGTAATCGAGAAATTGATCGAACAGGTAGCTGATGACGGATATAGCAATGATGAGGTAAAGGATAGAAGAAGGACTCATATAAATAGTTTTAACAGCATAATGCAATATGTTTTTGACAAGCTCAACAGGACATGCTTTTAGAATGTCCTTAATTAAGCAAGAAGTTTTTGATATGCCGTAGTCGTTTTGTTGAAATTAAATTTAGATAGCACCGTGGTAAAATTTTCTTTGATTTTATCATTACACAGATTGCCGATGCTTCCCTCGTGTGTATGATTCACCCTGGTGGAATACGTGAAGTTCCCTTGATCAATTCCCTGTCCGATTTTTTTGTATGCATCTCTAAACGGCACACCCGACAACACCAGTTTATTCACTTCTTCTACACTAAAGAGAAACTTATACTTTTCGTCTTCCAGGATGTTTTCCTTTATTTGAATATTAGAAAGCATGAGTCCAGTCATTTTCAAGCAATCTTTCAATGTTGCAAAGGCAGGGAACAATTTCTCTTTCAACAGTTGCAGGTCACGGTGGTAGCCAGATGGGAGATTTGCCGTCAGCAGCATGATCTCGTTGGGTAAGGCCATCAATACATTACACTTGGCGCGTATCAATTCAAATACATCCGGATTCTTTTTGTGCGGCATGATACTCGAGCCTGTCGTCAGTTCTTCTGGAAATGAGATGAATGCGAAATTCTGATTGAGGTACAGGCATGCGTCCATCGAAAGTTTCGCCAGGGTAGCAGCGACATTGCTCAAGGCTTGTGCCGTAATTCGTTCAGCTTTGCCGCGCCCCATTTGTGCATATACCACATTGTAGTTCAAGTCATCGAACCCCAGCAATTGAGTAGTTAATGTGCGGTTTAACGGAAACGAAGAACCATACCCAGCCGCAGACCCTAATGGATTTTTATTAACAACGCGATAGGCAGCTTCAAGAGTAATAAGGTCATCGACCAGGCTTTCGGCATAAGCGCCAAACCACAAACCAAAAGAGGATGGCATGGCAAGTTGCAAATGGGTATAGCCTGGCAGTAGTTTATTTTTGTGTGTTTCACTTTGTGTGTTAAGCAAAGTAAAAAGACTCTGTACTTCTTCTACAAGTGAATTGATTTCGCTTCTCAAGAATAATTTGACATCCAATAACACCTGATCATTTCGCGATCTTCCACTATGTATTTTTTTCCCAACGTCTCCGAGCTTCTTCGTTAACAAAAGTTCTATCTGCGAATGGATATCCTCCACATCTTCATCCATCTTAAAATCACCATCCTCTATTTGCTTATGGATATTTTTTAGCTCTGAGCGAAGTACGTTTAGCTCTGAAGCAGTCAACAGTCCGATTGACTCTAACATTTGAATGTGTGCCAACGAACCCAACACATCGAAGGATGCCAGGTGTAAATCCATCTCCTGATCTTTACCTACCGTAAATCGGGTAACTTCCTTTAAAGCATCTTTATCTTTTTGCCAGAGTTTCATAGTTGGTTACAAGTTACCAGTTGCAGGATTCAAGTCGTCAAATTCATTTAAACTTTTTTCTACCCATTGAATGAACTTGTTGATTCGTTTACTAAGTCCTTGATAATTTTGCAGCATTTCCATGTACTTGTCTTTGTCGTTCCAGGATTTGGTTTCAAATAAATAGTCTAAATGAACCATTGTTTCATCGCATTCAGAATGAGAATAAACTAAATATTTTATGAAGTCAGCTTTATAACGCCTTCTCCCATACCCCTCAACAATTAAAGAAGTCACGGATTTAGAAGACCTGCGGACTTGGCTGCCCTCTTCAAAAAGCTCAAACTTTGGCAGTGATAAGGTAATTTTATGGACCTCTATAGCCAAACGCTTAGATTCTATGTATATCTCAAGATCACGATAGCTTTTCATTTTTCCTTGTATCTAGTAACTTGTACCCTGAAACTAATTACGGAATCTCCATCAGTTTGTGAATCTGCAAATACTGCAACAACATTATCGTCTTCCCGTCTTTAATTTCTCCTGTCTCAATCATTTTTACCGCCTCTTCAAATTTATACTCCAGCACTTCAATATCTTCGCCTTCGTCTACGCCACCACCTTCACTTTCTTTCATCTTTTTTGTATATTCGGCAATAAAGAAATAGAGGATTTCCGTAACTGAGCCGGGAGACATATAGGCTTCAAATATTTTACGAACATCTATTACTTTATATCCCGTCTCTTCTTCTGTCTCTCTGCGGATGCAGTCTTCGGCATTGTCTTTATCCAGAAGTCCAGCGCATGATTCAATGAGCATGCCAGATTCATTTCCGTTGATAAATGTAGGAAGTCTGAATTGACGCGTAAGCACTACGGTTTGCAGTTGCTTATTATAAAGTAAAATCGTTGCGCCATTTCCCCGATCGTAGGCTTCCCGGCTGTGTGTTTTGGTATCACCATTTTTTGTAACATCAAATGTTAGCTTTCGAAGGACGTACCAATTGTCAGAGAGAACTTCCGACTTAATTATTTTAACTAAACTGTTCATAAAATTATTTCAGTGAGCAAGGAAACATAGCTGGTAATACCGTCTTCAATTTCTTTTACGTAAATAAATTCATCTGCACTGTGCGAACGGGCAGAATCTCCTGGTCCCATTTTTACAGATGGAACAGGTATCATTGCCTGGTCGGATGTAGTAGGGGAGCCGTATTGAGTGAAACCCAATTTATTTGCAGCCAGCACGAGCGGATGATCAGTGGCAATGCCTGAAGACCTCATACGCAACGAGCGCGGAGTAACTTCACATTTGACATGTTGTTTAATTATTTCTAGTGCTTCCTCTAACGTATAAGCATCTGTAACCCTCACATCTACTGTAAACCGACATTCAGCGGGCACTACATTATGTTGATTACCCGAGTTGATGATTGTCACCGACATTTTCATATCACCAAGTGCTACAGAAGATTTCGGATAGCGATACGTACGAAACCATTCAATGTCGGGTAAAGCGAGATATATAGAATTTATACCTTCTTCTCTGGCTGCATGACCTGGTTTGCCTTTCGCAACACAATCAAGTACCATCAGCCCTTTCTCAGCCGTGGCGATGTTGCACAGGGTAGGTTCTCCCACTATGGCAAAATCAATGGGCGTCAAAGAAGACCAAATACTTTCGATACCTCCGGTGCCGGAAATTTCCTCTTCAGCAGTTGCCGCGATAATCAGGTTATATTGCAAATCGGTTCGACTGTAGAAATGAAGAAACGTAGCGATCAACGATACCAATGGTCCACCGGCATCATTACTTCCTAATCCAAAAAGTTTTCCGTCAATTACCTCTGGTTTAAACGGATCACGGGTATAGCCTGAATTGGGACGAACCGTATCGTGATGTGAGTTCAACAGCACTGTTGGCTTATCCGGATCAAACTTCAGGTTTTTTACCCACACATTATTTCCTCTGCGATAGGAGTGAATGCCCAACTTTTCAAAAAAATCTTCAATGATAGAGGCTACTTCATCTTCTTCTTTGCTGAAGGATTGTGTTGCTATTAATCGTTTGAGTAGACCGACCGCGTTATCGTGCAAGGAATTGATCATGTCAGCGTGATCAGTGTGCCCTTTGTATCATAACTTGTGTTGGCAAGCAAGTGAGTATGTTCTCCTATTAACACTTCTTTTACCCCCGATTGGATGGCTGCAAAAGCATTTTCAAGTTTAGGAAGAATTCCGTCATGAAAGGACCCTTTTGCAAGAAGGGATTCGTACGACTCTTTATTAAGTTGCCGAATTACTGAAGCTGGATTGTTTACATCTTCTAGCACTCCGGGTTTCTCAAAGCACATGATCAAACGGACATCGAAATGTTTGCTGAGAGAAATCGCCAATACAGAAGCGATCGTGTCCGCATTGGTGTTCAGCATAGATCCGTTGGCATGAGTAAGTGGAGCAAAAACGGGGATTACATTTTGCTTCAGTAGAAAATATAGCAGGGTTGAATTCACGCTCTCCACATTTATATCACCGGCAAAGCCATAGTCAACTTCTCCAGCGGGCCGCTTTGTTGCTTTAATGAGATTTCCATCCGCACCAGTTAGCCCCATGGCGTTGCATCCGAGAGATTGAAGTTGAGCAACGATTTGCTTATTAACTAATCCACCATAGACCATTGTTACCAAGTCCAATGTAGGTTCATCGGTTACTCTTCTGCCTTTAATATATTTAGATTCAATGCCAAGGCGATCCCCAAATTTGGTCGCAATCTTTCCACCTCCGTGAATTAGAATTTTTGGCTCATGAATAGAGGAGAAGTTCTTTAAGAATTCCTTCAGTGATTTCTCTTCATCTAAAACATTTCCTCCGATCTTAATGATGTATAGTTTGTTCATAGTTTTTGTCTTCTGGTAAAAGTCACACGAATTGTTTACTCAATGCGTCTGACCTTTTAATATCTCAGCCAAAACAGCCTGAGCAGCCCATACGCGGTTGCCCGCTTGTTGCGTAACGATACTGTTGTTGCCGTCAAGGACTTCATCACTTAACTCTACGTTTCTTCTCACAGGCAGGCAATGCATAATTTTGGCGTTGTTGGTCAATTGAAGTTTCTTGCGTGTCATCATCCAACGTGGGTCATTGCAATAGATTTTACCGTAATCTTCGTAGGTGCTCCAGTTTTTTACATATACAAAATCTGCGTCTTTCAATGCTTCATCCTGATCATGGACAACAGTGGCTCCATGAGTAAACTTCTGATCAAGTTCATAATCTTCTGGATGAGTGATGACAAAGTTGGACTCCCCCCAGGCGTTTATCCACTGCGAGAAACTATTTGGCACGCATTGCGGTAATACTTTTACATGAGGCGCCCAGGTTAGAACAATTTTAGGCTTCCTCTTCTCTTTAAATGTTTCGCTGATGGTAATAATATCGGTGAGACTTTGCAGCGGGTGCAGCGTTGAGCTTTCAAGGCTGATAACTGGTATTCCGGAATACTTGATAAACTGTTTGATATACAATTCACTGTAATCATCTTCTTTATTTTTTAAAGAAGGGAACGTACGTATCCCGAGGATATCAAAATATTTCCCTAACACAGGAGCGGCATCTTTCACATGCTCAACAGTTGAGCCACTCATAATAGCTTCATCTTCAAACTCCAATGCCCATCCATCTTGTCCAACATTAAAGACAACGGCATCCATGCCTAAGTTTTTCGCAGCCACTTGCGTGCTGATACGTGTACGCATACTTGGATTAAGAAAAAGCATCCCCAATCTTTTGTTGGCACCCAGTAGGCTATCCTTGAAGGGTGCTGCCTTGTAACCCAATGCATTTTTTACAAGTGCCTGGAAATTTCCTGCATCATCTACGGATAAAAATTGCTTCATAGGGCAACTGTCTGTTTTAATTCCACAGCCAGGGCTTCCAAAAATTGATTGGCCTCTTCTCTTGATAACGCAAGTGATGGAAGCAATCGCACTGTATTCGGTTTGGCTTCACCTGTAAACATATGATGTTTAAATAAAAGATCTTTTCTGAGCGAAGCTAATGAATCGGGCAAGTCAAAACCAATCATGAGCCCTTCACCTCTGACTTCAAGAATGGAAGGAAATGACTTTAATTGATCGATCCAGAATTTTCCTAAATCGGCTGCGTTTTGCATCAGGTTTTCTTGATCGATAACTTCTAATACCGATAGACCGGCTGCACATGCCAAATAATTTCCACCAAATGTAGTGCCCAACATTCCACTCCAGGGCTTAATATCAGGATGAATCAATACACCACCAATGGGAAACCCGTTGCCCATACCTTTTGCTATGCTAATTAGATCAGCTTCAACGTTGGCAAATTGGTGTGCGAAAAATTTTCCGGTTCTTCCGTAACCTGATTGAACTTCATCCAGGATAAGCAGAGCTCCCACTTCTTTGCATTTTTTAGACAACAGTTGCAGGAAAGAGTTTGATGGGAAGTGGATTCCACCCACACCTTGAATTCCTTCTATAATGACAGACGAAATTTCTTTGTTGATGGTATCAAGGAAAGCCTGCTCATCATTGATAGGTAAAAAAATGATCTCGTGGCCTGCATTGAATGGTGCCACAATTTTTGAATTATCAGTCGCAGCCACTGCACCAGAAGTGCGACCATGAAAAGCTTTTTTGAAGGCAATAACTTTTTTCCTTCCGTTCACAAATGAAGCCAATTTAAAAGCATTTTCATTTGCCTCTGCCCCTGAGTTGCACAGAAAGAGTTGATGATTTGGATAACCTGATAACTGCCCTAGTTTTTCCGCAAGTTTTTCCTGCAGGGAATTTTTAACGCTGTTCGAATAAAAGCTGATTTTATCGAGTTGGCTCTTTAGCGATTCAACAAAGTGTGGATGATTGTGTCCAATAGAGATGACTGCATGACCGCCATATAAATCCAAGTATTTATTTCCTTCTTTATCCCAAAGCCAGGAGCCTTGTGCCTTTACGGGCTCAATGGGAAAAAGGGGGTATACATCAAATAGTTTCATCTAATAGAGCAAAATATTTCATGAAAGTAAAATTTTAAACATTCGAACTAAGCTAGCTTTTAACTTAATGCTTTCAACTTTTAGCTTAATAGATACTTCCTTTTAATTTTAGTCCAGCATCTTCTTCAAAGCCAAACATCAAATTCATATTTTGAATGGCTTGGCCACTAGCTCCTTTTAACAAGTTATCGGTTACGGAATGGATGGCTATTTTATTTTCTACTTTCTCCAAATGAATCAGGCACTTGTTTGTATTAACGACTTTCTTAATGTCGATCATTGAATCTGATAGATGGGTGAATGGATGAGTAGCATAATATTCTTTGTATAGTCTGATTAAATCTTCAATACTCAAATAGCACCTTAATACAGATGTAATAAAAATACCTCTTGTAAAGTCACCCCGCCAGGGAACAAAGTTTACCGAATCACTGAAGCCTGATTGTAAAGCATTCAATGTTTGATTGATCTCGCCCAAATGTTGATGGGTAAGTGTTTTGTATGCTGAGATATTATTCGATCGCCAGGTGAAATGGGTTGCGTCCTGAAGTTTTTGACCTGCACCAGTTGAGCCAGTAATTCCTGTGGTATAAATTTCATTTAAAAGGCCTGCATTCGCCAGAGGCAATAGCCCTAATTGAATTGTGGTAGCGAAGCAGCCAGGGTTTGCAATATTTTTTGCTTTCTTAATGTTATCGCGTTGAAACTCAGGAAGGCCATAGACAAACTCACGATCACCTACTTTATCTCCTAATCGAAAGTCATTTCCTAAATCAATGATACGGACACTGTCTGAGAATTTATTATCGGCTAGAAACTTTTTGCTTTCTCCATGACTAAGACATAAGAACAGCACATCAACTTGTTGATTAAATTCTGAAGTGAACTTGAGATTGGTTTCGCCAATCAAATCAGAATGAACTTCAGAAATATACTTTCCTGCCTGGCTCCGACTTTGAACAAAAAGCAGATCAGTCTTCGGATGATGAAGCAACAACCTAACGGTTTCTCCACCAGTATATCCTGCTCCACCGATGACTCCCGCTTTTATTTTATTACTTATTCCCATTTTTTAGAGACGACTTGAAAACG
The DNA here is from genome assembly GCA_016650355.1 of Bacteroidia bacterium. Taxonomy (GTDB): domain Bacteria; phylum Bacteroidota; class Bacteroidia; order Cytophagales; family Cyclobacteriaceae; genus ELB16-189. The sequence goes on from JAENVX010000266.1 coordinate 8,525, forward strand.
CTTAAAGTTTATTGCCTGCTGTTTTCCTCTTTCACTTGATGATAAATCATCGTCTGATTCCCGAATATCTTAGAAAACCCTCTTACATCTTCACCTGTC
>JAENVX010000267.1 GCA_016650355.1 Bacteroidia bacterium
ATTAAAACATTCGTCATTGCGACGACCCGGCAACGAAGCCCTCCTTCGCTAAAGACTTCGGCGGGCGAAGCAACCCCCATGCTATGAAATGCGCACGGTGAAGTAAGAACATCCCACGCCTCCATTCCATCGCAGCGTTCGAATTTCTTTTTGGTTGCACTTCGTCATCAGGGGATTGCTTCGCCCTTCGCACAGGCCCCGCTTCGCTCGCAAAGACGGTCTTGTGGGGGTGTGCGTTTCAAATTTAGTTTAATTAGAGTCTGTCTTTAAAGTATAAATATTTGATAATAAGCGAGTTATATCGCTTTTTTAAAAAACTCTTTTGTATTTTTGAGTCATCATAAAACAAGTTGCCGATGAAGCTCTTCAATGCATTAACGTTAAAATTTGAAAAATCTGATTGGTCTCGTAATCCTGAATTCGGTTTGATCGATACCTTGCTTGAACAACACCCGGAACTTTTGCTGATTGTCAAAGATGACATTGTCGGAAAAGATAAAGAAAGCAATTTTGGGCGAAAAGATGTACCCTCGGTAGAACAAATTATGCGTGCTGCTATTTACAAAGAAATGAAAGGGCTTGATTATCGAGGATTGGAATATGCCCAGACTGATTCACGCATATGTGCCACGTTCATCAAATTGGATATGCGTCAACCCTTTAGTTTTCAGATGTTTCAAAAATATATTGCTCAAATAAAAGTGATATCCTTGCAAAAGCTATTGGTAGAGATTAACAAAATTGCTATTGCTGAAGGATATGAAGATATCAGTAAACTAAGACAGGATACCACCGTAGTGAAGAGCAACATCCATTATCCTACCAACAATTCTCTGGTATGGGATTGTATAAAAGAAGCCGACCGTTTGCTGGAGCACCTTAAAAAAGAAGATGATGCCATGAGCTTTAGGGATTACACCACAGGGGCCAAGAAAATTTTCTTTAAAATCAATGTCACCAAAGGCGAGGACAAACGTTCTCAGTTGTTTAAAAGGCAACTCGTTACTTTTACCAAAGTTATTAACCAGGTATCGAATTCGATAAAAAAAAAGTCTGGGAATTGGAAAGTTATGATACTCCAACTATCCCTTGAAGAGTTGTTGCCAGTACTGGAGCAGGTGTATAGCATGACTTATCAAAGAGAAATATTGAAACAAAGTGTGGCTAACGATAAGAAACTCTTTTCTATTTATGAACAGCATGCTGACATTATTTCCAAAGGAAGCCGTGAAGTACTGTTTGGCCATAAGATAAACCTGGCCACTGGTAAGAGTAATCTAATTCTGGATTGCGAAGTATTGCGCGGCAATCCCAGTGACAAGATTTTATATCAACCTACCGTAGAGCGAGTCGCTGCCAACTATGGTAGAGTGCCTCGTGACATTGCTACCGATGGTGGGTTTGCCAGTAAAGAAAATGCAGAATACAGTCAAAAGAAGGGTATTGTAAATATTGTGTTTAATAAAGTAGTAGGAAGTTTAAAAAATATAGCCAGTAGTTTAAACATGGAGACGCGGTTGAAAAAATGGCGAAGTGGTATTGAAGCCAATATTTCAAACTTTAAACGAGGCTTTAATATAGCAGTATGTACCTGGAAAGGGTGGGAACATTTTCAGTCAAAAGTATTATGGAGTGCATTGGGTTATAATTTCCGGGTAATGACCGCACTTACTTTGCGACGAATATCCGATCCAGGTTGAACAAACCAATACCAAATGAAGCATAAATGGATAACTATGTCCAAACAGCACCAAAAGTGCCTTAAAAAGAGATAAATAGGTATTTTTAAGAAAGTAATAAGCCGCTGTACAACAAAAATCACCTGGCGTGATCTAACGGTATGGATACACGCACTATTTTCATTGAAAAAGCCCGACTTTATGGACAGACACTAAATAGATTAACACTCATTCCAAAAAGGCTCCCCTTAGAATACAATCCTCCACATCAGCGGACGCTGAAAATTTCAAACACACAAGCGGACGCTTGCGCGATAGCCTATCGCGCAAGGGTCTCCCTTGTGTGCCCGTGGGCGCAAGCATCCGCTTGCTTCCCAAAACTATGGTTGGAAGATGAACTAAATAATTAATGCAAGGGTCTCCTTGAGGGGAAAGCTATGAAATGCGTACTTTAAAACATTCGTCATTGGCAGATAGAGACCTTGGACCAAAGAAAAAATAAGAAATGACACTTGATAATCAGATACAAATACGGAACGTCATTGTAAGGCGCCGTCATGCCTTTAGCATGACATGGCGCCGAAGCAACCCCCTTGCTATAGCATGCACACGACGAAGACCGATTTCCCCCCACTCTCCATTTCATCGCCTCGTCCTCATTTCTTCTTACGCGCTCTTCGCCATAAGGGGATTGCTTCGCCCTTCCCACTTTCCAACCCTTCGCTCGCAAAGACGAACTTCTGGAGAGCGGCACGCCCCCTTTAAGCCCCGAAGTAACCCCCTTTAAGCCCCGTCATTGTAAGGCGCCGTCATGCCCTTAGCATGACATGGCAACGAAGCAACCCCCTTGCTATAGCA
>JAENVX010000268.1 GCA_016650355.1 Bacteroidia bacterium
GGGAGCAGAGCACGGACCAGAAATTGATCCTTTCATTGCATCAAATATAGTGGTGATAAAAGATGCATCGGCAATTAAATATGGAACCGATGCGTTGGGAGGAGTTGTCGTTGTCAACCCACCTGATCTTCCCGAAAAAAGTGGCTTGGGTGGTTCCGTTAATACGATTGTGCAAAGTAATGGAAGGTCAGGAACGTTCTCGGGGCTACTGGAAGGTGGCATTAAAAAATATGATGGATGGGGATGGCGCGTGCAGGGAACAGCAAAACGAATCGGAGATTTCAAAACTCCAACATATCACCTCACCAATACCGGAATAAAAGAACTCGATTTTTCAGGTGCCACAGGCTATCATGCCAAGAAGTATGGTATCGAAGTTTTCTACAGTCACTTTCAAACGCAACTTGGTATACTCCAAGGAACATCCATCAGCAACCTGGACGACCTCGTAGCTGCAATGGAGCGTGAGCCCCCGCAGTATACTTCAGGATTTGGTTACACCATCAGTGAACCAAGGCAAGAAGTAAGTCATAATCTAGTAAAACTCAATGGCCACATCGAAACTGAAAAAGGAGAATGGCGAATTCAGTATGGATTTCAAAACAACAACCGCAAGGAATTCGATATTCGCAAAGCAGGGCTTTCACAAATTCCATCAATTGATTTACAACTCAATACCCATACGGTGGAGACAGAATATGAAATAATAAATGATAATAACAGTTTCTGTGTTGGTGGAACCGGAATGATTCAGGACAATGCAAATATTTCTGGAACTCAAAGAATCCCCTTCATACCCAACTACACAAATTTATCCGCTGGTGTTTTTGCTGTATCCACTTTTCAAATTCATCGCTGGGCGGTAGACTTTGGCGCGCGATACGACTATCGAACCTATAACGTTGCAGGATATGACTATAAAAACACCCTATATAAAGCAAACTTATTTTTTCAAAATGCCAGCGCAACTTTTGGTGCATCCATTCCGCTCAATAAAAAACAATCTTACAGTATCAATGTAAGCAGTGCCTGGCGCCCTCCACACGTAGCTGAGTTATACAGTCTGGGAACACACCAAAGTGCCGCAGCCATTGAATATGGATTGCTATTAAATGATTCCACCAATGAAGTAATGAACATTGACGATGTATCATTCAAGGTTGAGAACGCCCTGAAATGGGTAAACACTTATCAGTATAATTCAGATCGGTTTAAAGTTGAGGTTTCTGGTTACATAAATTATATCTTTAATTACATATACTTGCGCCCCACAGGCATAACACAAAATGTGCGAGGCGCGTATCCCTATTTCCGATACACTCAAACAGATGCATCCTTTTTAGGAATTGATTTTTCAGGCATTTGGCAATTACAGCCACGCCTTAAAGTAAGTTCAAAAATGTCGTTGCTACGCGCAACAGATGAAGGGAATAATGATTATCTGGTATTTATTCCTGCTAGCCGCATTGAAGCCGCTATCCGTTTTGAAGAACCAAAGCGCTATGCCGCAAAGAATTTCTTTATCGAATCGAAAATAAAATACGTGGCAAAACAACATCGGGCACCGCGTGTTGTTACGGTGCGTGAAATACAAGATGCCAATGAAATGGGCATGGGTCTTTTTGCTGCTAACTCTTCCAACTTCGATTTCATGGAAGCCCCTGCAGGTTATTATCTGTGGAATTTATCAACGGGCTTCTCTCTGAACAGAGAAAAAGTAAGATACGATTTCCGGGTAGCAGCCGAAAATATTTTAAACACAACCTATCGGGAATATACCAATCGCTTCCGCTACTATGCAAATGATATCGGACGCAATTACGTTGTTTCAATTAAGTGCATTTTCTAAATAATTACAACACAATAATGAAACTAGATTCATCGCATCCGCAAAATAATACTGCAAGGCTTTTGACGATAATACTACTCTATTCCTTTTCAATGTTTTTGGGTTGTGCGAAAGAGGATCCGCAAAAAGAAGCTGTTCCGGAATTAATTACAGAGGCAATATTGACGTTTACTCCCAAAGGGGGAGGCAATAGCGTGGTGGTAACAGCATCTGACCCCGATGGAGAAGGCGTTCAGAATATTAAAGTAAACGGATCGATAAATTTATTGGGCAATAAAACCTACTTGCTCACAATAGATTTAATTAATGGTCTGGCAGATCCAACAACTCCCGAATACAACATCTCCGATGAAATTGAGAAAGAGGGAGATGAACATATCCTTTTTTTCTCCTGGACCAACAATGCTTACGCCAATCCTGCGGGTAACGGAAACATCGATAATCGCAAAGATCCGGTTAATTATTCAGGCGACACAAATTCTAAAGATGCTAACGGATTGGCACTGGGATTAACAACCATCTGGACAACTGAAATGATAACGGGTGCAACCATAGAAAGTTCTTTTCGGCTTATGTTGAAACATCAGCCAGGGTTGAAAACGGATACATCGGATTCTAATATGGGTGAAACAGATTTAGATATAACCTTTACATTGAATATTATTTAGCAGATGCAATTGGATATGTTGGCACAAACAGCAGGGATTAGACCTCTACCCAAATACGCTCAGCCACCTGGTGCGTCAGCATTAAGTCTGTCTTAGATTTATTTGTTAGCACAACCGAGCCATCGTAAACTTCTTTTCTTTTTACAAGTACCTTTTCTCCTATGAAAAGTCCTTTGCTATTCAGATGATCAAGGAAAGACTTCTTATCATCCGAAACTGCCAAAATTCTTACGGTGACACCTTCGTTTACTCCGCTAAGTGGAATGCGCTTGTCGTTGAAAATCTTTCCATTTATGTCCGGAATAGGTTCACCATGTGGATCTACTTTGGGATAGTTCAACATTTCATCAATTCGATTGTAAAATCGATTTGAATCAACGTGCTCAAGTTGCTCCGCAATATCATGTACTTCTTCCCACCCTAACTCCATTATTTTCACTAAAAATAATTCAGCCAGACGATGTTTTCTTATTATGGATAGTGCTTCTTTCTTTCCTTTCTCTGTGAGGCGAATACCTTTATAGGGTGCATACGACACCATTTTCTTTGCCCCTAATTTTTTCATCATGCTATTAACGGAAGGAAGCTTCACCGCCAATTTCTTAGCCAGTTCAGAAACAAAAACCTCACCAGTGGCCTGCGACAGCGCATAAATGGACTTAATATAGTTTTCTTCGGTTAGCGACCCCATATCAGCAAATTTTACGTAAAAATAACATTACAAAGATAAATCGTTCAAATTAATTTGTTAGAAGCATCTAACATTTTAATTTTGCCTATCTTAATAAACGAAATGAAAGGACGACTACCGGTATTGGCTTTCGCATGTGCGTTGCTATTACTAGCTTCTTGTGAGAAATTTGAGCCAATTGCTCCAAATGACGCGGCTATTCTTGATGGCGCGCTCAGTGGACTTACTGAAGCGGAAAACTTTCGATTTCAGAAGGGAGACATTGCATTCAATGATGAAATATTTACCACAGCAAATGGATTGGGACCACTGTTTGTAGCCACTTCTTGCGGAAGTTGCCATGCACGTGACGGTAAAGGACATCCATTTACTACCCTGACACGTTTCGGTCAGATTGATGGAAATGGAAATTTATTTCTCAATTCCGGGGGGCCACAATTGCAGCACCGTGCAATTCCTGGATTTACCCCCGAACAGATTCCATCAGGTGCTACTTCATCAAAAATAATCCCACCTGCCATTACGGGACTTGGATTTTTAGATGCCGTGACGGACTCAGATATTTTAGCGTGGGCAGATCCGGATGATTTAGATGGAGACGGGATAAGTGGCACCGCTAATTGGGTTGAACTAAAAAGTTATGTGGTGCCTCGTGCAAACAGTGTATTTCAAAATGGAAAATATATAGCACGATTTGGACAAAAGGGAGCAGCCTATGACCTACTACAACAAACAGCTCAAGCATATAATCAGGATATAGGAATAACCTCTTTCTTCGAACCTTTCGATACTTATTCAGGAGTTAAATTTGATCCAGAAATCTCTAGCCAAGCGATCCATGATGTAGTATTCTATCTAAAAACACTTAAAGCGCCACTCCCCAGATCCGAGGGTGAAGCAATTAAGAGCGGGAAACAGCTCTTTATTAGTAGCGGTTGCGGCAAGTGCCATCGGGCAGAGATGAAAACAGGGAACTCCTTCATAGCATCCCTGTCGAACAAAACATTTTATCCCTATACCGATTTGCTCTTGCACGACATGGGCACTGGCCTTGACGATGGATATACTGAAGGATCTGCGAAGACTGCAGAATGGCGCACTCCTGCTCTTTGGGGCTTGGGCCTATCCAAAAATTCTCAAGGCGGACACTATTTTCTATTGCACGATGGGCGGGCAAAAAGTATTGAGGAAGCAATCCTGTTTCATGGTGGTGAGGGAAATCAAAGTAGAGAAAGCTTTACTTCTCTATCAGGTGATGAGAAGGAGAAAGTGATCAACTTTTTAGAAAGTTTATAAAGATCATGAACAGAAGAGAATTTGTTAAACAGAGTTGTGCCCTATGCATAAGTGGTGGAATCATACCAGTTGCATTGGCCAGCTGTCAAAGTACGCATTATGTAAATGGAATGGTAGAACCAAATGGAATTTCAATATTAACAACCGAATTCAACTACATTCAAAAAGAAAAGGAATTGACGAGGCAATTTATTATTGTACAGAATGACAAGCTGGAATTTCCGATTTATGTATACAGATTTTCGGACACCGAATACAGTGCTTTGTGGATGAAATGTTCGCATCAGGGTGCCGAGTTGCAAGCATCAGGTGATCATTTACAATGCCCGAGTCATGGCAGTGAATTCAACAACAAAGGAATAGTAAGCAATGGTCCAGCTGAGAGAAATCTTCGTTCATTTCAGGTTTCTCCTATAGAAAACAAAATAGTAATTGACTTACGTCAATCATGAGAAACATTATTACACTTACGGTGTTTATTTATTTTTCCGGCAGTGTGCTAGTTCATGCACAGATTGATTCTACATTGTTAAGAAGAACAAATCAGGATACCTCTAAACTTCTTCTGAATATGGACGCAGTATACAACCGTCCTTTTCTTGCTACTAACAAAGTGCCTGTAGCGCTTGGAGGATATGTTGAAGCCAATTGGCAACACTTAGGAACTGATGGTGTCACAGAAGGGCATCAATTTCAAATGAGACGGCTCACACTGTTTGTTGCCTCTGGCATTTCAAGACGGATCAAATTTCTCTCTGAAATTGAATTTGAAGATGGGACAAAAGAAATAAATATAGAATTTGCTTCCGTGGATATAGAGTTCCATCCTATGTTCAACTTAAGGGGTGGGGTGGTAATGAATCCTATTGGCGCATTCAATCAAAACCATGATGGACCCAAGTGGGAATTTATTGACCGGCCAGTCTCTGCCACGGAAATGCTACCCGCAACCTGGAGTAATGTTGGATTTGGACTCTATGGTAAAAAATATAATCAGAATTGGGTCTATGCATATGAATTTTATTTGACCAATGGCTTTGATGACCAGATAATTTCCAATGACCAGAATAAAACTTTCCTTCCGGCCACAAAACAAAATCGAGACCGATTTGAAGAAAGTTCTAATGGGGTTCCATTGATCACAGGTAAAGTAGGTCTACGAAATAAAATAATTGGTGAGTTAGGGCTTTCCTACATGGGTGGTGTCTACAACAAATTTCAAGATGATGGCTTAGTACTTGATGAACGAAGAAGAGTAAATACATGGGTGGTGGATTTTAACACCACCCTACCGAAGATCAAAACTTATGTTGTTACAGAATGGGCTTTCGTTAAAGTAAATGTGCCCGATACGTACACACAACAATATGGAAAAAAACAGGCTGGCGGTTTCTTAGATATTGTTCAGCCAATCATCAGAAAAAATATTTTCGGCTTCGAGAAGTCCGTCCTCAACGGAGTATGCAGATTTGAATATGTGGATTGGAACATTGGGAAGTTCACCGAAACAAATGGAAACATAAGCGAAGATTTTGTTTCCGTTGTGCCAGGTATAAGTTGGAGGCCTACACCTCAGACAGTGATCCGGCTTAACTATCGTTACAATTGGACAACCGATTTGTTGGGCAACCCTTCATCAAAAACTGCTGGCTTTCAGTTTGGATTTTCATCATATTTCTAGGAGGAGTTCATTTACACAATGATACATGATCAATAGCAATCCTAATCATGAGCATACATACGATGTGCAAGGCAAGATGACCTGCTGCTCGCTGGAAGAGAAAATTTATGCAGATACAAACAATTTATTAAACCCATTAACGGAATCACACGAAGGTCACGATCATGCGACAGAATCACATGGATCGAGAGCTTGGAAAGTATATATGCCGGCTGGCATAAGTTTTACGCTCCTCGCAATTGGTTTAGTGCTAGATAATTTAATAAATACCTATTTCTTTCAAGCCAACTACAGAATAGCATGGTATGTACTGGCGTATCTTCCTGTTGGACTACCTGTCTTAAAAGATGCTATTACTGCTATTCGAAAAGGAGAGTTTTTTACAGAATTCTTTTTGATGACAATCGCCACAATGGGTGCCTTCTATATGGGAGAATATCCGGAAGGTGTTACGGTCATGCTATTCTATGCAGTTGGAGAATTATTTCAAGGTGCGGCCGTAAATAAAGCAAAACAAAATATTAAAGCTTTACTGGATGTCCGACCGGATACGGCTTGTGTGACGCGCAATAACCAGTTCATTTACATAAAACCCGAGATGGTAGGAATTGGAGAAGTCATACAAGTGAAGGCTGGCGAGAAAGTGCCATTAGACGGAAGGATGCTCAGTGAACGAAGTAGTTTTAATACCTCCGCGCTAACAGGTGAAAGCAAGCCAAAAACAATTGAATCAGGTGAACAAGTATTGGCAGGCATGTTGAATCTTAATCAGGTCATTGAAATTGAAGTTTCCAGGAAATTTACAGATAGCGCTATAGCACGAATATTTGAACTTGTACAAAACGCAACTTCCCGCAAAGCACAAACAGAATTGTTCATACGAAAATTCGCTAAAGTATATACGCCCATTGTTACCGGGCTCGCGGTATCACTCACATTGCTTCCCTACTTCTTTATTGCTGATTACATTTTCTCCGACTGGTTTTATCGCGCTTTAATTTTTCTTGTTGTGTCGTGTCCCTGTGCGTTGGTAATCTCAATTCCGCTAGGCTACTTTGGTGGAATAGGTGCAGCATCGCGCAATGGAATTCTATTCAAAGGATCTAATTACCTGGATCTGATAACGAAAGTGAATACTGTAGTAATGGACAAAACCGGAATGCTTACAAAAGGCGTTTTCAAAGTGCAGCAAGTTGTAACAGAATTAAATAAAGATGAGTTTATTCAACTCATAGCAAGTCTCGAAAGCAACTCAAATCATCCGATCGCCAAAGCCATTTCCTCTTATTCCGTATTTCCAAAATTAGCAGCACTAAACGTTGAAGAAATTTCAGGATATGGACTAAAGGGCGAGGTAAATGGAAAACAAGTATTGGCAGGAAATACAAAACTGTTGGAGAGATTCAACGTTGCCTATGAATCGTCACTCGATGAATTTGTAGATTCGATCGTAGTAACCGCTGTTGACGGAAAATATGCCGGCTACATTATAATTGCTGATGAACTTAAAGAAGACGCACTGCAAACTATTCAACTACTTTACTCAAATGGCATCCAACTGATTACAATCTTGTCGGGTGATAAATCCTCCATTACTAAAAAGATTGCAAACGAGTTGGGAATAAATTCTGCTTTTGGCGACCTGTTACCAGAACAAAAAGTACTAAAAGTAGAAGCGCTAAAAAAAGACAAAGCCAATGTAATTGCATTTGTAGGGGATGGCATTAACGATGCACCCTCATTGGCATTGAGCGATGTAGGTATTGCCATGGGGGGCTTAGGAAGTGCTGCCGCCATAGAAACAGCAGATATTGTAATACAAACCGATCATCCAAGCAAAATAGTTACAGCCATTCAAATCGGTAAGGCAACAAAACAAATTGTGTGGCAGAATATTAGTTTAGCGTTCGGTGTAAAACTGCTGGTTCTACTGCTTGGTGCAGGTGGTCTAGCTACAATGTGGGAAGCTGTATTTGCCGATGTAGGCGTTGCGTTGCTTGCCATCCTGAACGCCACAAGGATTCAGCGGATGAAGTTTAACGGTTAAATTTTATTTTTGAATGGTCCAATGAGATGCCTAAAACTGAATACTCTAGGAAATAGATTTTTTATACATAGTAAAAAAAAGCAAAGGCAGAAATCCAAAACTAAACATTCCCATTCCCACCAACAATAATTCGTCAACGCCTTGCAAGTGTAGCATCTTAAACAACACAGCGAATCCTATGGTAATTGAGCTTGAAAAAGCTAATCCTATTCTTAATTTTTCAGAAAGGGTTTTACAACCGTTCTGCTTGTAACGGTCGATGGATGTCATTGGAACGTAGATCAATAGGAATCCCAAAAAACTGTAATTGAATAATTGCTCTCCACCTGGCATATGCAAAATCTTGAACGTAGCTCCTAACGATATACCAATGGTGGTTATTAAGCCGATCGAATACATAATTTTCCTCATAGGTATATTTTTTGTTGATTCAGGAAAGTTTTCCATTCTTTCGCTTAAAACAATATATCCATAAAAATAATAGATCTAAACTATCTGGGTAGATATCTCTGTTGTTTAACCCATATTTGTACCCTATCATGAATAAACTTCGAATCATCTTTATGGGCACTCCTGAATTTGCAGTGCCTAGTTTGGAAATACTTTTGGAAAATAAATTCAATGTAGTTGCGGTAATAACAGCCCCCGACAAACCACAGGGTCGTGGTCAAAAATTGACTTATTCGGCTGTTAAAAATTGTGCAATTAAATATAATCTGCCGGTGTTACAACCCACTAATTTAAAGTCACAAGAGTTTCTTGCTGAGTTGCAAAGCTATCAAGCTAATTTACAGGTGGTGGTTGCTTTCCGAATGTTACCAGAAGTAGTTTGGTCAATGCCAACGCTGGGCACTTTCAATCTTCACGCGTCATTATTACCACAGTATCGAGGTGCTGCCCCCATCAACTGGGCTATTATAAATGGGGAAAAAGAAACTGGTGTAACTACTTTCTTTCTTAAACAGGAAATCGATACCGGAAGTATTATTTTCCAGGAGAAAGAACACATCCACGACTCAGATAATGTTGGCATTTTGTACGATCGGCTCATGATTATAGGTTCTCAACTAGTGCTTAAAACTGTGCGTGCCATTGAAGATGACAACTATCCTTCCATCGCACAAACTACCCCCACAGAAACAAAGCATGCACCAAAAATCTTCAAGGAGACCTGCAAGATTAATTGGAGTCAGCCCAGTCAAGCAATCTATAACTTTGTGCGAGGTCTTAGCCCCTATCCGGCAGCATGGACTGCTCTCCATGATAAAGTTTATAAAATATATAAATGCAGGGCACTGCCAGCGGATAATCAGCAACTAGCTGAAGGTTCCCTGAAAACGGATAATAAAACTTTTCTACATATAAAGAGTTTGGATGGATGGCTAGACATAGAAGAACTTCAACCAGAAGGAAAAAAGAAAATGGCTATTCGGGAATTTTTAAGAGGAAATAAAATTTAAATCTCACCGATGTACTATTCCAATTAAAGAGAATGAAGTCTTGTTAATTGGCTAATTTGCGCACCGAACTAGTAACACAAGATGGTAATATCTCTCATCGCTGCTTTATCCAAAAACCGGGTCATCGGAAAAGACAATGACCTTCCCTGGCACCTGCCCGATGACATGAAGTATTTTATGCAAACCACAAAAGGGCGTCATGTGATCATGGGGAGAAAAAACTATGATTCAATTCCTGAAAAATTCAGACCGTTGCCAAATCGAACGAACATTATAGTAACTCATCAAAAGGATTTTAAAGCAGCAAACTGTATTGTTGTTCATTCTATAGAAGAGGGTATTGAATTGGCCAAGAAAAATAATGAGCAAGAAACATTTATCATCGGAGGAGCCGAAATCTATAAACTTGGTCTTCCCATATCGCAACGGTTGTACCTGACCGAAATTGATGCTGTAATTGAAGGCGATACTTTTTTTCCGGAATTCAAAAAACAAAACTTGGAAGAAAAATCCCGGGCACATCATTCTTCGGATACACGACATGCCCATGCCTTTGATTTTGTTGTCTACGAACGAAAAAACTGATTTAATCTTTTACTTACCTTAGTGAAATGGAAACACACAAACGCGTACTCGGAATCTTATATATAGTTTCAGGATCCATACACATTTTAATTATGCTCACGTTATCCGCATTATTCTCAGTGCTCCTGCCTTATATATTCGAACATGCTAAATTGGACGAACAGTGGATTCTGATCTATATAGTTCCTTTCATTCAAATCATCGCAGCTATAACTATAATTCTCTTTGCTGTTCCCTCCATCATCAGTGGTATTGCACTCCTAAACCAAAAAAAATGGGGGCTGACTCTCGCACTGGTTCTTGGTTGTTTTAAGCTCTTTTCATTTCCAATTGGTACGGCCCTGGGTATTTACACTATATGGGTATACTCGGAAGATCACAAACACACTATCTCTACTGCTACCAGTTGATCCAAGATTGATATGTCAAAATATTTTCAAAAAAAAGTAATATGGCTTACCGGGGCTTCGTCAGGAATAGGCGAAGCCTTAGCGTATGAGTTTGCAAGAATGGGAGCTAAAATAATTCTATCAGCGAGAAGGAAAGAAGAACTTGATCGTGTAAGAGGAAATTGCATTCCGCAAACCCATGCCAATATCCGAGTACTTCCATTGGATCTCGCACTGCCCGAAACACTTAAATTAAGTACTGAAGCTGCAATTCAATTGTTTGGACATATTGATATCCTAATCAACAACGGTGGCATTAGTCAAAGAAGCCTTGCAAAAAACACCTCACTGGAAGTAGACCGTCAGATCATGGAGGTAGATTACTTTGGAAGCATTGCGTTAACAAAATACCTTTTGCCACATTTTCTAAAACGCAAATCCGGACATTATGTAACTGTAACAAGTGTGAATGGAAAATTAGGGATATCCCGCAGGACAAGCTATGCAGCAGCAAAGCATGCGCTCCATGGTTTCTTCGATTCCCTAAGAGCCGAATTGTGGAAAGAAAGTAAGAATATTTATGTTACCCTCATTTGTCCTGGGTGGATCAACACAAACCTTAGCATTGCTGCTTTGACTGGTGATGGCAAACCTCAAAACAGAAAAGATGAAACGCATAAAAAAGGAATGAAACCTTTAACCTTTGCAAAGAAGATGATAAGAGCGGTTGAAAAGAAAAAACGAGAAGTTTATATCGGAGGAGCAAAAGAGGGCTTTGCAATTTTCATGAGTAGAAATTTTCCGGGTTTATTTTCCAAAATTATCCGCAACATTAAGGTGAAATGAGTTGAGCCCCGCATTCATTTTCAAAAATCTATCTCAGCCTTCCACCATAATAAATATCCAAAAATAAAAATTCATACTCATAAATAGATTAAATGTATGGTTTGGTATGAATATGTTCTCATAATTGTAGTTGGCTTTTTGGCGGCCTTTCTAAATACAGTTGGTGGTGGAGGCACTTTGCTTTCCGTTCCTATTCTTACATTCATTGGATTACCAATTACAATTGCGAATGCTACTAGTCGAGTTGGCATTTTATTTCAAAATTTCTTTGCAGTCGGTGGTTTCAAAAGTAAAGGTGTAGAGTTACCGTGGCCCTATGCAGGTTATTTAGGTTTGGCCTCACTGGGTGGAAGCATAGTGGGTTCACTTCTTGCATCGCGCATGTCCGATGAGTTGTTTAAAAAAATATTCGTCATCATAATGATTGTATCCGTCTGCCTTATTCTTTTCAATCCGGCTAAGTCAAAGGGAGACGAAAAACTTTCAGGTCGCCAGCAATGGATTGGTGCATTTTGTTTTTTGTTTGTAGGAATTTATGGTGGGTTTGTTCAAGCAGGAATTGGCTTTTTAGTAATCGGCATACTCAGCCTGGTTAATAATCTATCTCTAGTAAAAAGCAATTATGTTAAGGTATTCTCAGCTATTGTCTATACAGGCGTGGCCGTTATTGTTTTTGCTTGGGAAGGGAAAATTGATTGGTTGATTGGTTCCGTGCTGGCTGTTGGGCACGCATTGGGCGGGTGGTATGCGAGCCGATGGTCTGTTAAGGCAGGTGAAGTATGGATTAAAC
>JAENVX010000269.1 GCA_016650355.1 Bacteroidia bacterium
ACTCAACTGGCAGATGCATTCAACAAGAGAAACCTGTACGTTGACCGCCAACCCGACAAGTCCCTTTTGGAAGCGGCTGATCCCTATGATGTGATACACAGACTTCCTTTCGATGATGAGATTTGGGACATGTCACTCTATAAGGGAAAGTTATATTTGTACTGGGGACCGATTCCGGCTTTATTGATTGCCCCTTTCCAACTAATTCTTGATAAAAAGTTCACGGATAATTATCTCGTTTTTTTCTTTTACTCGGGTTTATTGATCTTTAATTCCCTGATCATTCTAAGGCTATGGAAAAGGTTTTTCCCTGAAATACCTGCCAGATACATATTCATTTGTATTCCGCTCATCGGCCTGATCCTGCCAATTACTTGGGCCACAAACATACCTAACGTTTACGAAGCTGCTATCGGAGCGGGTCAATTTTTTCTGGTCGGGGGCATTTATTTTTCGCTTTCCATATTCGAACAGCATTCATTATTTGATAAGAGAAACCTGTTTCTAGCCGGGTTATTATGGGCACTCTCTGTGGGGTCCAGAGCAATTAACGCAGTGTCAGTGATCTTCCTGGTATTGATGGTGACATTTTGGATCGTAAAAAATATACCCAAGCCAATAAATTGGTCAGCGTACTTCCGTAGAGTAGCCCCCCTCTTCATCCCATTAATTACTGGCGCGCTTCTCATCGGCTGGTATAACTGGGCTAGATTTGATTCCCCTCTTGAGTTTGGATTAAGGTATCAAATAACCATTTTCAATTTAAATAAAGACGCAAATTTGGTGTTCGAGTCTGGTTATTTTTTCCCAAATCTATATGCATATATTTTCCATCCTTATGAAATCATCACAGGATTTCCGTTCATTCAACCTACAATAGTTGCCAACATCCTGAAAAAATTCAGTATTGCGCCTTCAGAGTTTTACCACGCAGGCATGGTAACCGGGCTTCTATTTAGCGCACCCTTTCTGGTTTTGGGCTTTGTCCACTTGTTTTCAAAAAACAAACTCGCGGAAGAAAACAATTCTTCTGATTCTCCACAGCCATACAGGTTCATTCTTCTTCTTTTTGGCGGATCGTTCTTATTGAATTTTTCGATCATCCTATTCTACTTTTATGGTCAGACACGTTTTCTAGTTGACTCAATATCTCAAGTAACGCTTCTTGCAATCATAGGATATTGGCAGATAATTTCCAATAAATTAAGATTAGATTCGCCTCAATCAAAACTATTTCTGGCATTGGCAAATTTCCTGCTGATTTTCACAATTTGCACAAGTATGCTGCTTGCTTTTTCCAGTGAGACCAGTCGGTTTGAGACCTTAAATCCGCAGTTCTTCGAAAGAATAAATGAGTTCTTAAATATTCGAAGTAAATAATTGTTCATCAGAATTGAATACACTAAGGATTTAGGTCATACAGATACACAGCCGCTTTTATGGCCTCAAAATGATCCAGCTGGGTGCCGTATTGATCAAGAACCTCGACATGATACTGTAC
>JAENVX010000270.1 GCA_016650355.1 Bacteroidia bacterium
TACTGCCCGTTACTTTCAATTGATAAGCGCCAGTCTTTGTACCTTTTGGCACTAGCCAGGAATACACTCCGTTGTTACCCTGATTCGAAATTTTTTGTACGACCGCACCGCCCTTCAATAAGTTTAGCTCAACGTTTTCCGATGGAGCTCCACCCGACCAACTAATGCTCATTATTTTTCCTCTTTTAACTGATCCTCCGGATGGGGATAAAAATGACAATGGCCGCACCGAAGAAGATGATGAAACTACACCTGCTTCCCCACGCACCTCAATCACCAGATCTCCTTTATACTCTGGAATTTCATTTTTAGCATTCCAAACTACGCGCTTGTCCTTGCCTGGAGAAATTTTGCTACCCAGGTCGCCAAAGGCTTTTACTATTGGTTTGGAGAAATTTGTATTAGAAGCGTACAAGTTGATCTTAAACTCTTGTCCATCTTTACCTGAGAGGTCATAGGTGATAATGATGTCATCTCCATTTACAGTTGCCTTTACATTGTCAATTGTTTGGGCAGCAAGGCTCTCCCAAAAAAATACAAGAATAAAACAGGCTAAAATCCTCTGCATAAGGCTATTATTTATTTTAGATAATAATAATCTGAAAATTACAATTTTGCTGCGGCAAAATCAATACTGCCTTTACAGGCGTTGAGAAGATAAAAAGTAACCTCTTCAAATGAAACTGTTAGAGGATTTTGTTGTCTTAAACAAAAATCCCATATAACTTTTTGCTAAATTGTGTCAATCATGGTAACTAAGAAAATATTCTTCATAATTGCCATCCTGTTGAGTGTTGCAAACATATTCGCCCAACAGCCTACAATAATATTACACATTTGAGCTTGGTAGAAAGAGACTCCTTCACCTCATGAACATCAAGGCCATCCATCGCCCTGACCATTGGCTTATTGATTTTAAACTGACTGACTCAATTCGAAACATAGGTATTAAGATACTATACCCTCTGTTCAATTCATAGAAGAAATCACAGCCTTGCGCTGGCTGGCAGCATATTCTACCTCTTCAAAAGAAATTTTTGTTGCCTTCAATGAATATAATAAGAAGCGCACTTCTCTCACATGGACTTTATCATCTGCCTTCGACAGCCGGTAGAGGTGCACAAAAGCGGAAAGTTTTTCCTCGTCCGTACACCTGCTCAGCATTTCCATTCCTTCCCTATAAAGTTGCTGTTCGGTTTTCTCTCCCACACTTTCTTCAAAATCATCGAAGACCCAATCTGGAATTTTTTCTTCCAGTTTGATCTTGCGTATCGCTGCTTTCTCCCGAATATCAATTTCACCATCAACCATGGCAAGTAAATGTGCAAAATGGAGTAGCCATAATTGGAAATCTATTTTTTGATCTGGTGCAAATTTGTGTGGCGCGCTCATGGTTATTCAATTATAAATTCTCTACTTTCCATTTATTTAGCTAGCATGATCAGGGCCAAAATGATCATGAACAGAATGCATGCCATCAACCGGTGTGCACTAAATTGATGTCTTCTTAAGATCGTTTTCATGTATAAAGATTTCATCATGTCACTCTAAATGCCTTCATCCCTTATTCATTCATGTAAATGACGGCCTGCGGTAACCAAAATCGTTACGAATTTAAAATGGAGAATGTGTAGTTAAATCAAGACACCTATAAATAACCATGTTTCGATTTTAGAGGTGCCATCGATTAAAAAACAGGCCACCCGCGAAGTGACCTGCCAACCGTAAACCCAAAAAGATTTATATAAACTATATATTGATTAGTCCACTTGCTGTAGGGTAACCGTCCATGGTCAATCTATTGTGGATGTTTCCGAACTGCTTACTGTTTGACACGATAGGGTTAAAACTTCCACGGCCTTTTTCTTTGGCCAATGGTTGAGGTACATCAGATACTGAACCTCATACTCCGAATAACAGGA
>JAENVX010000271.1 GCA_016650355.1 Bacteroidia bacterium
ATTTACCAGATAATACAATTATCATTAGAATACTGGACTTGAATTACTATATTTTCACTTCACCGGAATGCGGTGATTGCCGTCTGAAGGGCGGCATAACTAAAAGGCCTGAGTTCTGGTGATTCCTCTTCTCTGATGATAGCGGCATCTTGGTCAGTATTTACATGGCAGGATGTTCATGAATTCAATTAATTATTCTTATACGCTTTGTCTAAAAACACGTAACGTGCATCGTCTTTTGCATCCACTGTTTTAGATTCTGTATTAATAATCATTACGGGAGGTGTTGTATCCTGTGCTTCAGCAGATGGCCATTCAGGAAGGTTTTCTCCATTAGGGTTACCTTTGATAATAAAATTCGCAAAGTAGCTTAGCATTGTTTCCGATACTTTGTAATCGTCATCAGTCCACGCATAGTCTTTTACCAGATCAAGGTTACCCATGCAATATTCAATCTCGCACGCATGCGGAGCACCGATAGGCTCCGGTCTGGGAGTTCCTTGTTGTCCACGCACCGTTCCGCCAGCGAGACCAGGTGTAAGACCTTTATCTACCAAAGGAGGTCTGAGTTTGCTGTACAAATAACGATACACTGGTTTGCTACTATTTTTGCGATGAAGGTCAAACCATTTCCATGTGCTGTAGGCTATGAAGCGATCAGAAGCTAACATAGTTGCCGACCATTCAATTTCCTTTGGTGAGGAATGCGGATAAAGTTTTAAAACCTCTGCATGATTATCCGGATAGGCTTCTTTCACTTTCCTTACATAGTTTTCTTCTGTGTAGGGTTGGCCTTGCATAAAAGCCATTCCAGGAATTTCAGTAGAGTTCCATCCCAACAATAAAGGAACCTGTGCTTGCTCTTTAGCCTTAAAAATTTCAGGAATAGTTTTGGGATAAAAATATCCATCAATCACTGTTGGAAATCCAAAGCGTTTTGAATCTGCATAAAGTTCATACAGATCACGCGTGCTTAAAGCTCTTAACTGTGTTAGCGATGGGTATCCAGCCTTTGTTGCAAACTCAAGTCCTATTTTTTCTGCTTCAGCAAGTGGTATTGGCGATAGCGTGGGGTTAATCCCTGCACCACTCTCTCCTATTGCACCTGCAATCATATCTCTCGAAAGTGGTGAGGCCATTTGAGCACTGACCGAAATTGATCCTGCTGATTCACCAGCTATAGTTACTTTTTTAGGATCACCACCAAAAGCAGCAATATTTTTATGAACCCATTTTAATCCGGCCTGCTGATCGAGCAAACCATAATTACCAGATCCTTTGTATGAAGCTTCTTTGCTGAGTTCAGGATGGGCAAAGAATCCGAAAATACCCAACCTATAATTTACAGTCACCACCACAATTCCTTTCTTCGCCATGTTGGCTCCATCATACCGGGGCTCCGATCCATCGCCAGCTACAAAGCCCCCACCATAAAAATATACCAACACAGGAAGTCCAGTGGTTGCGCGCTTGGCTGGAGTCCAAACATTTAGGTAAAGACAATCTTCACTTAAACCATCTGAACGCGAATTCATATCACCAAAAACAATGCCCTGAACAGGACGCGCGCTAAAGTCCTTTGTGGACAATACGCTTTTCCAGTTGTCGGCTGGTTCAGGTGCCTTCCAACGCAAGTTATCTACGGGAGGTTTGGCAAAGGGAACTCCGAAATACATTTGAAGTCCAGATTTAGTATCATATAGTCCTTCTATAATTCCGTTTTCTACTTTGGCTTGCACGGGAAAACTATTGTTTTTTTGCGCCTTACTAGATAGGCTGAACATACAAATCGCAATGGCAAGGTAAGTGGGCGTTTTCATCATGCTTTCATTTATTGTTCTGGCAATATGCAAAAATAAATTGTTTAAGAACTGGTAGATTGATAAGGTAAATCTTTAGATGTGTGACTCAGTTATATCGAATTTGCTGGATTGTACCTGCTACGATACGCAATAGGCGACAACCCGGTAATTTTCTTAAACACCGTTCGAAAAGCTTTGGTGTCTGTGTATCCAACATCATACATTACCTCACCTACATTTTTATGACTTGTCTCCAGGCTCTTTTTGGCCGCTTCTATTTTTACCCGCTGTATGTATTCGACAGGCGTATTATTCGTAGCCTTCTTAAAGCGTCTTTCAAAGTTTCTCCTCCCAATAGCAAATTTGGATGCGAGGTCTTCAACAGAAATTTTGTCAGAGACATTTCCTTCAATAAATTCTTGCGCTTTTTTTACTGACTCATCGGTATGAATATTTTGTCCTTTGAACATGATGAACGGAGATTGACTATGTCTATCAATTTCAATTTCATAATATTTGGAGAAAAGAATAGCCAATTCACGCGTTGTATATTTCTCAAGCAAGTACAAAAGCAAGTTCCAAAATGAGTTGGCTCCTCCGCTGGAATAAATACCGTTTTCGTCTGTAATGATTTTATCTGAAACCAAGTCGACATCAGGAAACATGGTTCGAAAGTTGTCCACAGCAGACCAATGAGTTGAGCATTGTTTTCCAGAAAGCAAACCCGTAGCTGCCAATAGAAAAGTTCCCACACAAAGACTTGCAACCTCAGCACCTTTGCTATGCTGCATCTTAATCCAAGGGAAAAATTCCTTGTTCCAATCAATAACGCTTTTCATCTCACCATTAACAGCTGGAATAATTACCAAATCAGTTTTTACAACATCCCTGAATACAATATCTGGTGTAACAGCAAACAGCCGGTCATAAACTTGGGCCTCCTTCTTTAAACCCACAAGTTGCACTTTAAATAAAGCAGACTTGCCTATGCTAACTAAAAATTCGTTCGCTTTATTGAACAAAATATAAGGGCCTTCAATACAGCCAAGGGCAACCGCTCCCTGCGGAACCAGAATAGATATGTGCTTCATTATAAATACGTGATGTTTTAAAACTAAGACAGTATAAGATCGTGATTCTCAAAGATAATAGGTATGATTGTCGCAATCAACCCCTTAAGATGTCGCATTTACACAGCTTAAATATTAACAATACACTGCACTTTTGCTTCATATCCACAGTGCATATCTGAAATAATAATTGCTATGAAAACATCTGCGGCAAAAAACATCGATGAGTATCTGGATGAGCTACCCGATCCTAATATACGTGCCATGCTAGAGAGGCTTCGTCAAACAATTAGATCTGTTGCACCCAAAGCGGAGGAGGTAATCAGTTATCAAATGCCAGCTTTTAAATATTATGGAATGTTGGTTTATTTCTCAGCATTTAAGAATCACTGCAGTCTCTTCCCTGCCAACTCATCACTCATTCCAAAATTAAATAGAGAACTAAAACCGTTCAAAACTGCAAAAGGCACCATTCAATTCACGGTTGAAAAACCATTACCCACAGCGCTTGTGAAAAAAATTGTTAAAGCCAGAATGCATGAAAACATTGCCAGATACAAACTGAAGCAACTGATGGAATCTTCGGCAAGAAAGACAACTAAGAAAGTAAAGTAAAAAGATTATACTATATGGCATCTATAAAACAGAAGATTACTCCTTTCCTTTGGTTCGATAACCAGGCGCTGGAGGCCGCTAATTTTTACTGCTCCCTCTTTATAAATTCTAAAGTAGTACATGCCACACCAATGATAGTAACGTTCGAGTTGGAAGGCCAGAGATTTATGGCATTAAATGGCGGACCCAAATTTAAATTTACGGAAGCCGTGTCGCTCTTTGTAGATTGCGAAACCCAAGCCGAGGTAGATGAGTTTTGGACCAAACTCACAGATGGCGGAGCAGAATCCATGTGCGGGTGGCTAAAAGATAAATATGGATTGTCCTGGCAAATTATCCC
>JAENVX010000272.1 GCA_016650355.1 Bacteroidia bacterium
GGTAAAGATTATTGCTCGCTCTAGGCCTGCGTTAACAGAGAAATTACTTGTTCTTTGTTTAAGTATGGCACTCATGTTCCTCGTATCGTGTAACAACGATGAGGCTACTCCAAATTTTTCTGCCGAAGACACCGAAAGTGCAAATTCAAATGCTCTGGAAGATTCATACTTTGATGATGCCGATGACTTGATGTCTGAAGCACTAGAAACTGAAGATGATTCTGGCGGAAGATTTGGTATCGATGAGAGGTTAAGTTGCGCTACTCGTGTGCGCCAAGGTTCAAAAGCATCTGGTAGTCTTCGTGTGGATTTTGGAGAAGGTTGCACTGACACTCGTGGGAATTTAAGAAGAGGTGCAATTGTGGTTGAGCATATTGGCCGATGGAACGAACCGGGCTCAATTTTTCACTTTTCTTATGAAGATTACTACATCAATGATATACGGATGGAGGGGAAAAGAAAAGTTACAGTAGTTAGTGTTATTGATTCAACAACAACCTATGATATTGTGCTTACAGATGGCAAGATTACCTGGCCAGATGGACTTGTTGCAACCCGTGAAGTAAATCACAGACGTGAGCATGAGCGCCATACTAATCACTTGCTGGACAGAATCATTATTTATGGCACATCACAGGGTATCCTTCGCAATGGCAGAGGATTTTCAATAGAAATTTTAGAGCGCTTAATTTACAGCCGTGCTTGTAGTTCCGAGGGAGTCATTATTCCGGTAAGTGGCGTTAAGTTTATTAAGCATGCCGACCGTGAACTCACAGTGGACTATGGTGACGGAACATGTGATAACTTTGTAACCCTTACGAGCAAAGACGGAAAGACTGTTCGATACGAAGTAGGTAAATAATCAATCATCAATCAGATTAGAAGGAGAGCCCGAGTTTCGTACCTGAGGCTCTTTTTTATTTTCTGCTGCGATTAGAAAAATTAAATGCTTTTGGAATTTTGGTACCGTAGAATGTTCAAATCGGAGCTGCCATGACGAAGGCTTGACGGCAAAAAAGAAATTAAAGGTCAGAATTATTCCTTCCTGTTTCTACTTCTTGCTTCTAGTGATAACTTGCGGTTATGGCAGCAGCAACCAGTCACTCTGAAACCCCATTAATGAAGCAATACAATGCCATTAAGGCAAAGTATCCTGGGGCACTGCTGCTTTTTCGAGTAGGAGATTTTTATGAAACTTTTGGTGAAGATGCGATCAGAGCCAGTAAGGTACTTGACATCACACTCACCAAACGTGGCAATGGTTCTGTTTCGGAAACTGCCCTGGCGGGTTTTCCACATCATGCATTGGATACGTATTTACCAAAACTTGTACGGGCGGGCCATCGCGTAGCAATATGTGACCAGCTAGAGGATCCACGGTTTGTAAAGGGAATTGTAAAGCGGGGCGTGACAGAACTTGTGACACCGGGGGTGTCCTTCAACGACAATGTGCTGGAGAAAAAACAGAATAACTTTCTCGCATCGCTGTACATTTCAAAAAATGGTTTAGGCATTGCCTTCCTCGACATCAGCACAGGTGAATTTTATACTGCTCAAGGCCAGGAGAATTATGTCTTTAAGTTGATCCAAAGTTTTAGACCTTCAGAGATTCTTTATAGCAAGGCAGTGCGTGAAAAATTTGATCCTCAGTTTAGCGATGAGTATGCAACATTCACGCTAGATGACTGGGTATATGCTTTTGAATATGCTCACGAAAAGCTGGTTCAGCAATTCAAAACAAACTCCCTTAAAGGTTTTGGAATTGATGGAATGAATGAAGCCATTATTGCTGCTGGAGCAATATTACATTACCTCGAAGTAACCGAACATAAGAACACTCAACATATTGCAGCCATATCGCGCATTGATGAAGACAAATATGTGTGGCTGGATAGGTTCACTATTCGCAACTTAGAGATAGTAAGTTCCCACAACGAAGGGGGAGTGCCGTTGCTTCAGGTACTTGACCAGACTGTAACACCCATGGGTTCGCGTAATCTGCGCAAGTGGATGGTATTGCCATTAATTGAAAAGCAAAGCATTGAGGAACGATTAAATATTGTTGACCAATTCTTTTCGAATGAAGAGTTGACAGAAACAATACTTGAGCAACTTCAGCAAATAGCCGATCTGGAGCGATTAATTTCTAAAGTGGCTGTTGGACGGATCAATCCACGCGAATTACAACAATTAAAGAGATCGTTAAAGGCGATACTTCCTGTAAAAGGACTATTAGAAAAATCTTCATCCACCGAATTAAAGAAACTTGGTGATCAACTTCATAAATGTGAATTTCTGATAGAAAAGATTGAAAGGGAACTCAAGGAGGATGCCCCCATGCTCATTCATCAGGGTGGAATTATTAAGGAAGGTGTAGATGTTGAGCTGGATGAACTTCGGGCAATAGCTTTTTCCGGAAAGGATTATCTCCTGCAAATTCAAAAACGAGAAATAGAACGGACGAACATCAACTCCTTAAAAATTTCATACAATAAAGTGTTTGGCTATTATCTGGAAGTAAGTAATGCTAACAAAGATAAAGTGCCAACAGATTGGATACGCAAGCAGACTTTGGTAAATGCCGAGCGCTACATCACAGAAGAACTAAAGGTTTACGAAGAGAAAATTTTAAATGCAGAGGAGAAACTTTTGGTAATAGAACAAAGGATTTTTTTGGAACTCGTTAAACATTCCTCTGATTATATTTCCCAAATCCAGCAGAATGCGCGTGTGATTGCCACATTGGATTGTTTGTTGTCATTTGCCGTCACAGCCAAAACAAATAAGTATTCTAAACCGGAGATGAGTAATTCTACGAGGCTTGCCATCAAAGCGGGTCGTCATCCGGTTATTGAAAAGCAACTTCCTGTCGGTGAAAGTTATGTGCCCAATGATATCTATCTGGATACGGAGACACAACAAATTCTGATCATTACAGGGCCGAACATGGCAGGTAAGTCTGCTTTGCTAAGACAAACAGCTTTGATTGTTTTAATGGCACAAATGGGAAGTTTTGTTCCGGCTGAACATGCTGTGATTGGCATTGTAGATAAAGTATTCACACGCGTAGGTGCATCGGATAATCTTTCGCGGGGTGAATCCACCTTTATGGTGGAGATGATTGAGACCGCGAGTATACTTAACAACCTTAGCAACCGCAGTCTGATATTAATGGACGAGATTGGCCGAGGCACGAGTACGTACGATGGTGTTTCTATTGCCTGGTCGATCGTGGAGTATTTGCACAACCATAAAGAATGTAAACCGAAGACTCTTTTTGCAACACACTATCATGAATTGAATCAACTGGCCGAAGATTTAGTTAGGGTTAAAAATTTCAACGTTAGCGTGAAAGAGATTGGCAACAAAATCATCTTCATGCGCACGCTGAAAGAAGGAGGTAGCGAACACAGCTTTGGTATTCACGTAGCACAAATTGCGGGTATGCCGAATAAAGTTGTTTTGCGGGCAAACGAAATTTTACATTTTCTGGAGAAGGATAAACAAAGAGAGGACAAGACTAAAAAGTTTGATGAGTTGCCAAAGCCGACTCCGCAAATGAGTTTGTTTGAGATCGATCCTAAATCAAAGGCCATTCACGAAATGCTGTCGCAGATCGACATCAACACCATCAGCCCAGTGGAGGCTTTGTTGAAATTGAATGAGGTGTTGAATGTTCTAAAAAAATAAAGTGGCTGACAACTGTCACGCAAGGCTGGTCAGTGTAATTTAAAGTGGTGATATGTTATATTTGATTTTACCTTATTTCTATGTCAACTAAAATCCGATGGGCTATTCTTGGCTGTGGCAAAATCGCCCGCAAATTTGCTTCTGATCTTAAACTGGTAAAAGATGCTGAGTTAATAGCAGTGGGCGCCCGTGAACAGGCAACTGCCGATGCATTTGCAAAAGATTTTCCTGCGAAGTATAAGCACGCCAGCTACGAAGCGCTTGTGCAGAATCCAGAAGTGGATGTGATTTATGTAGCCACACCCCATGGCTTACATCACGAGCATGTGATGCTTTGTTTGAAGTATAAAAAAGCAGTGCTATGTGAAAAAGCTTTTGCGATGAATTCGCGGCAGGCAAAGGAGATGATTGACTTCGCGAAAACTCAGAACACGTTTATTATGGA
>JAENVX010000273.1 GCA_016650355.1 Bacteroidia bacterium
ACCTTACCAGCGGCATTAAAATCTTCAACAGCTTTCTTTGCATTATCAAGATTGAAGGCTCCTCTTGTGTGCGGTATCCAAGCTGTCATAACATATGACGCGCCTAGTGCCTTAGCGTTGGCAGCTACAGCAACCGGATCTTTTACCAGTTGTTCATATCCTGCGCCAGTAGATGGGATGCTTAGCCCTCTTTCATCGCAAAGTTTCTTGAATTCTTCTGGCGACATTTTGCCAGCACTTCCTTCCACTTCTGTAAATCCCATAGCTTTAATCGAATCCAGTGTTGCAGCAACTCCATTAGGAAAGCTCTTTCGGAAGGTATAGGTCTGTACACCGAAGGGAGCCGTGTACAATGGTTTTTGTGCAATAGCAGTTTCATACACTGATGATACGGCTATAAATAGAGTGACAACCAAAAGATATTTTTTCATAGGTAAAGTTTATTAGTACGTATATGTAAAAAAAATTATAGATTTCTTTTCTTTAATTCATCCACGGCATAATTAGCTGCTCGGGCTGTGATAGCCATAAAAGTCAAGGTTGGATTTTGTGTACCGGTGGATGTCATACATGCACCATCGGTGACAAATACATTTTTGCACTGATGAAGTTGATTCCATTCATTCAGGAGGGAAGTCTTTGGATCACGTCCCATCCGCACTCCACCCATCTCATGAATGTCTGATCCTGGCGCAGCTTTTGTATCATTGGCTCTGATGTTGGTGAAGCCTGCCTTTTCAAACATTTCTTTTGATTGCGCCACATAATCTTCAACCATCTTGTCGTCATTTTCACTCCAATCACAAGAGATGATTAATTGAGGAATGCCATATTTGTCTTTTAAGTCGGGGTGTAATCGTACATGATTTTCTTCAGTAGGTACTGTTTCGCCCATCATCCAACTGCTGATGTTCCATTTACCTAGAGGAGGATGCAATAAATTTTCTCTTAACTGATCACCAATTGCAGAAGTATCAGGTGCAAATCCGCGTCCACCACCAATACCAATTGCATAACCTCTGAGAAAATTCATTTCTTGCTTCTGAACGTTTCTGAATCTAGGTATGTAGGCATGGCTGGGATTGCGTCCGTCTGTCATCTTATCCTGGAAGCCTTCGTATTGCGCATTTGCTTTCCCTCTATAATTATGCCAGGCCACATATTTGCCCAATACATCACTGTCGTTACCAAGCCCATTGGGGAATCTTGATGATTTAGAGTTCAATAATATAGCGTTTGAATTTAGAGCGGATGCGTTTACAAAAATAACATCTGCATAAAACTCAATTGTGTCCAAAGTGGTAGCATCAATGATACGCACTCCGGTTGCGCGCCCCTTCTTCTCGTTGTAAATAATTGAATGTACGACAGCGTGAGGCCGGACAGTTAGATTGCCTGTCTTTAACGCCCAAGGTAGGGTAGAAGCATTGCTACTGAAATAGCCACCGATCACACATCCGCGATTGCACATGGTTTGATTCTGACATTTACCTCTCCCTTGTTCACGGTGGATTGGTTGGGTATCTGTGATATGAGCACATCGTCCTTGTATCACATGGCGATCTGAATAATTATTTTGAATTGTTTCTTTAAAATATTGCTCAATGCAACTTAGATCAAAACCAGGCCCGCATTCACTGTCGGGCAATTCAGGCAAGCCATCTTTACCCCCGGCTATGCCAGCAAATTTTTCAACATAGCTATACCAGGGCTCAAGGTCTTTGTATCGTATCGGCCAATCCACAGCAAATCCATCGCGCGCAGGTCCTTCAAAATCATAGTCACTCCATCGCTGAGTTTGCCGTGCCCATAATAGTGATTTGCCACCTACATGATAGCCACGAAACCATCTGAAAGGCTTCTCTTGAATGAAGGGTTGTTCATCATCTTTGATTGCCCAGTGAAGCGTCTCCTCGCGCATCGGTCTTGAAAAACCTTCGCGCTTTTCAATGGGCACATTACCCCTATATTCAAATTGCCAGGGAGCTTTCGAGGCGGTCGGATAATCTTTAATATGTTTTACATCACGACCTCTTTCGAGCACCAACGTTTTCAATCCTTTATCACAAAGTTCTTTTGCTGCCCATCCACCGCTAGCCCCTGAGCCAATGACGATTGCATCGTATGTTCTTTTTCTGCGAGAGGATATAGACAAGTTTGACATGGCCTATTTAACAATTATACTTTGACTTCAACACAACCGTAATAATGCGCTGGAAAAATTTTATATCGTAGGTAATCCGTCATCACTTCTTTCGATGTATTGAACCCACGGATAGTTTCTGATTTCATCAGATTAAAAAAGTCTTTTTCTTCTTGTTGCTCTGAAGTTGATAGTTTGACCAGTAATTCCTGACGTTGAACCTGATCACAACTTGCGAATGATTTGCCATAGGCAGTTTGTGCTGATGCATCAAGACTATTTAACTGATGCATCACATTATCTTGTATATCCTTTGTATGGCATTTTTCGATTAACCTCTGCAAGTACTTATCGACACCCACCGAGAGTGCTCCAATAGAGTTCCCAGCGGGGATAATTGTGTCAGCAACAGAGGCGAGAATGTCTTGTTCAAGTATTGAATAGGAAGTGTGATGAATGGTTAAATCACTGATTGTCCAGCCATTTGCCCATGCTGGCAGAGTGATCAGTCCGCCTGAGGTAAGGATTAATTTTTTTAAAGTATCGCGCCTGTTCATTTTAAAAGCCTATTGAATGGAATTCCCTCCATCGGGCAATCAATATATTAAGCAAAACACGGATTTGAAAGTGATATTTTATGAATTGGTACGTAAGCCGCTTATTAATCGATTGCTGAGAGAGTCGGTGGAGCTAATTTTCAACATTATAGTAGATTTTATAGAACTTCCGCCCATCTTTTTCTACGCCTTGTTCAATCAATTGCTTATCCCCGTGAATGTAAATGTGAAAGTTCTTATCCAGTTTCAAAACGCTTTTAAAAACTCTCGCTTGTCTTTTTACAGCCTGCACCGAAATATCAAACCGATCATTCAAATCAATTTCATGCTCTTGCCTATACGTTTCATCATACGCATGAAATGATTTTATAAGCCCCTTGTCCTGAAAGACTTCTTTTTCAAAATGAGATTTATCAAACGTCTCATTTTTCTTAAAGTAATCTACCGAACGATTTAACAGATCAATTTGATCAGTCTTATTCATATCAAACTCATCTACCATTTGTTGGGTAACAAAGTTTTTGGTCATGCTAAGAAATTGGTTGGTTTGTTGAAATTCATTATTAACAGGCGCGAGCCCTAGAAAATCCTCCTTCCAATACTGCGCTTCTTCTCCTCGGCTTTGCGTGTCCACCATCAATACCCGAAATCCTTCTTTATGCTTTGTATTAAAGATCAGGCAACCTTTGTCTAATTTATTTATGTCAATCCCTTCCTTGAGTAGGATTGTGAATCGGGATTTCTCCTCGCTCACTTCAAAGAAGTTAGTTTTGGTTTCAGTTTTAAAGATGCCGAAAGCATTCACGGTCTCATTCTCAAAAATGCAATTCTCAAAAGCACACACATAGAATTCGCCACCTTTAATTTTTGGATGGCCCGAATTTTTATAAAGGTGTTGGGCGAGCTGAACTGACGCCAGATGAAAAGAATTTTCACCAGAAAAAATACCAGCAACTACGTTATACACTTCGTTGTATTGAAGTGAAGAAGGATGTGAGAAAGAATGTGTATCAAAAATTGAGACGAAACGATTGAGAAAATAATCTTTGATCCTATTTTGAAGTGCTGTATCCAAGTCAAGGGGTTTCTTGGAAAGCACTAGCCCCTGATCGGATGATTTGTTGCCAACGAAATGTACAGATAGTGTCTTTAATGAAGCGTTGCTAAAATTCATATAGGTGGGTGAAAGTACATTAGAAGAATAGCAAATCTAAGGCATTCCCTTCTAAACCATTCAATATTGATTAATCTCTCAGCGCTTTCCGCATATACGTTTTACATATTGGACACGTTTTCCAATTGTGCCCTCTTGCCGGACAATATTCCCTTCCGAAGTAAATAATCTGTAGATGAGCTTTGTTCCATTTCTTTTGTGGGATCAATCGTTTCAAATCCTTTTCCGTCTGTTCAACATTTTTACCATTGGTTAAGCTCCAACGATGCGCCAACCGATGAATGTGGGTGTCCACGGGAAAAGCCGGTATACCAAACCATTGAGTCATCACCACAGATGCTGTTTTATGACCCACAGCAGGAAGTTCTTCTAACTCTTCGAAGCTACTCGGTACTTTTCCGTTATGCTTTTCAACTATTATCTTGGAAAGGCCAGCTATCCCTTTTGATTTCATGGGCGATAAGCCACACGGCTTAATAATCTCCCGTATTTCATCAGCCGAGAGTTTCATCATGTCGTAAGGATTGTCAGCTTGCTTGAATAGATGTGGCGTCACCTGGTTTACGCGAACATCAGTGCATTGCGCAGAGAGAAGAACCGAAACTAGTAACGTGTAAGCGTCTTTGTGTTGGAGTGGAACCTCAGGATGGGGATAGAGTTTATCAAGGATGTTAAGGATGTCACTTACTTTTTCAGATTTAGTCATAATGGCTTCTGGCTACTAGCTTCTAGCCACGAGCTGCCAGGACTAGTAGCTAATAGCTAGTGACTCTTTATGGATACAATAAATATTTCTTTCTCATCTCCTTATACTTATCCAAATCCTCTTTCCAGCTATCGCGGATTTGATCTTCACTCAATCCCTTTTTAATCTGTTCTTTTAACAAAGTCGTGCCGGCCAATATATCAAAATAGGGTAAAAAAAATTTCTCTTTGTAAGGATATGCATTGTACATCGTAAACAAATATTTCAAGTCTATTTTTCGTTCAACAGTGGCATTCCTTAAATCAATTCCATAACACAATTTATTCTCCTGTGGAGGATTGACTGCAACACCTTTAATCGTAACAGGTGTAAATTGATACTCCATATTTTTTAATTCAGGATTACCTAAAACCTGAAAGGGTGCTGGCGTTCCGCGACCAAGACTAATCACGGTTCCCTCGAAGAGACAAATAGATGGATAAAGTTTTACGGCCTGCTGGTTGGGAAGGTTGGGCGATGGTCTTACAGGCAATACATATTCATCTGAATGTTTCCAGTTTTTAAGTTTGACAATTTCGATATCACATTTCAGTTTGTCAGTTAACCAACTTTCTCCATTTATCATTTGCGCCAATTCACCTACAGTCAACCCATGGGCGATGGGTATGGGGTGCATTGCTACAAACGACTGCATTGGCTTTTGGTTGATAGGACCATCTACGTAAGCGTTTGGATTAGGGCGATCTAAAATGATCAACTTCTTATTCGTTTCTGCACAAGTTTCCATCACATAGTG
>JAENVX010000274.1 GCA_016650355.1 Bacteroidia bacterium
CCACAAGGCATTGTTGTTTGTACGTCCTGCACCAGTAGCGTAATTAGTCATAGGGCTTCTGGATGTACTAACAAAACTTGGGTTTTTGCTTTCAACCTGACTATAGCGAACACTGAGTCTATGGTTTTGATTGATGTTCCAGTCAACACGTGCTACAAAGCGTTGATTGCTGCTCTCCAAATCATATCCTTGATAAGGGCCAGTTTCATAATTGTAATTAGTTCTCAAGAACGTGCTAATAGCATCAAGCTCTGTATCCAATGGTCTTGAAACATTTGGAGAACTTCCAAAAGGTGCGCCACTAGTTGCTGCCACATTTAGTTGGCCAGGTCTAACCTCCTTACCAGTCTCCATATTCACAAAAAAGAACAATTTGTTTTTGATGATGGGGCCGCCTAAACGGAAACCATAGGTGTTTATCTGAAGAGGCTGTCTTGTAAGGGGATCATTATCACCTACTTTATTTCCTTGTTGATTTTCATTTCTAAAGAATGTGTATGCAGACCCTGAAAATGAATTTGTGCCTGCGCGCGTAACCGCGTTAATAGCACTACCCGTAAAGCTCGATTGTTTTACATCGAACGGAGTGATGTTGATGGAAATTTCCTCTAGGGCATCCAATGAAATGGGAGATCCATTAGCCGGTAAGTTACCTCCAATTCCAAATGTGTTATTAAAATCAGATCCATCTACAGTAATATAGTTCTGGCGATAATTTCCTCCACCAATCGCACCGGTATTAGTAGATGTACCTTGTGGAGTCATCCGAATCATGTCATTCATGCTGCGGGTAATTGTAGGCATAGTAAGAATTTGCTTTGACCCAACGTTTGTCAAGGCACCATTACGGCTGCTGCTCATAATGGCATCTTCAACGCTGGTTACTAATACTTCTTCAAGTTGCGTTCCTTCTTCTTTCATAGTATGGTTGAGAACATACGGCTCGCCCAATTTCAAAAAGATATCGCCATAAGATTGAGTTTGATAACCCACAAAGCTTATTGTCACTTTGTAAGGACCGCCCACACGCATGTTCGTGATAACAAATTTTCCATCTGCAAGAGTAACAGATCCATAAGTAGTGCCGGAGGGCTCATGGATAGCTACTACATTGGCTCCAGGAATACCTGAGCCAGAATCGTCCTTGGTAATTCCTGTCAGAGTGGCCGTAGTCACTTGGGCAATAACAGCAGCTGAGGCCAATAAAGCGAAAGAAATAAGCAGTAAAATTTTCCTCATAATCGTAGGTTTAGTAGTGATTAATTTAGTCGCAAAAGTATCCTTTTAACGGTATGGAAGAATTAATTGAGCTTTAAATTTTTTAAACAAAGGGTTAACAATTTAATAACCCCTTAAACCGCTTATACTTTCTTACTTGTTGCTTAAGGGAAAAAACAATTACTTTCCCGAATCATTAATTCCCTAAACCTCTATGAGCAGAATATTCTTTGTTTTTACCTTTTATGTTGCTTCCATTTCATTTGTTTTTGCACAGGTCGATTTAGGCTACTATTTGCCGGATGGAGTGACCTACGACACCAAGATTCCAACACCAAAATCCATTATCGGCCACGAAATAGGCGAGTGGCATATTAGTCATGATCGGTTGGTAAGTTACATGCACGCTCTCGACAAAGCTTCAGATCGAATTACACTGGAACAGACTGGCCTCACGTATGAAGATCGGCCGCTGTTGCTTTTGACAATTACCTCCCCAAAGAACCATCAAAACATAGAAACCATTCGCACTCAGCATCTGCAGCTGAGTGATCCACAAAAATCAGGCACACTTGATGTGAAGAATATGCCGGTGGTATTTTACTTAGGATGTAGCATACATGGCAATGAACCAAGTGGAGCAAACGCAGGATTGGCCATGGCGTATCATTTGGCTGCTGCCCAAGGCCCGGAGATGGAAAAGTATTTAGAAAACACTGTTATTTTATTTGATCCTAGTTTTAATCCTGATGGCTTGCACCGTTTTTCAAGTTGGGCCAACTCGCGCAAAAGCAAACTCATTTCGCCAGATCCTAATGATACAGAGCATCATGAACCCTGGCCAGGTGGTAGAACAAATCACTATTGGTTTGACCTCAACCGCGATTGGCTGGTAGCTCAATTACCAGAGTCACAGGCGCGCATCAAAAAGTTCCAACAATGGAAACCAAATTACTTGTCCGATCATCACGAGCAAGGAACCAATGCGACCTTTTTCTTTATGCCTGGTGAGCCATCACGAGTACATGCGCTTACACCCGACAAGAATCAGGAGCTTACACGGAGGATGGGCGAGTATCACGCAAAAGCCCTAGATCAAATTGGATCCTTGTATTTTACTCAGGAAGGGTACGATGATTTCTATTATGGAAAGGGTTCAACCTATCCTGATATTCAGGGAGCAGTTGGGGTTTTATTTGAGCAAGCCAGCTCACGTGGTCATGCACAAGAAAGTGTAAATGGTATACTTCGATTTCCATTTACGATCCGCAATCAGTTCACAACTATGCTAAGTTCGCTTAAAGCGGTGAATGAAATGCGTGAGGATTTTCTAAACTACCAACGCGATTTTTATAAAACCAGTATTTCCGAGGCTGCAAAGGATCCCATCAAGGCTTATCTGTTTGGTTCTTCAAAAGACAAAGCAAAAGCATTTCACCTGGCAGAAGCTATTCAACGACAGAGTATAGAAATTTATAAACCAACCACCAACCAAACCATTGGCGGTAAAACATACGATACAGAATCAAGCTACATTGTACCACTCAATCAGCCACAGTACCACACCATCAAAGCAATGTTTGAAAAACGGTCGCAATTTAAGGACAGCCTTTTTTACGATATTTCTAGTTGGACGTTACCCTTAGCATTTGGTCTTGAGTATGAAGAGTTGAAAGCTGCGCCCACCTTAGGCGAGAAACTCACAAATCTTAAAATGCCTGTCGGCAAAATAGTTGGAGAGAAGGCTACGTATGCGTATGTATTTGAGTCATACGGATACTATGCTCCTCGCGCTATCTATCGGCTATTGAACCATGGCATTCGCACCAAAGTTTCGACTGAACCATTCTTCCATCCGAATGGAAAGAAATTTGAAAGTGGGGCAATTCTAGTTTCGCTTGATAACCAGGATAAAAACCCGGATCAGATAGAAGTATACATCAGAGAGATTGCTGAACGCGATGGTATTGATGTGCAGGCGTTCAATACTGGCCTTGATTATAGAGGTGTGAGTTTGGGCAGTAGTTCATTTCATGTATTGAAAAAACCGGTAATTGCTATGTTGATAGAAGGTGGTGTATCAGCTAATGATGCAGGAGAGATGTGGCACATGTTTGACCAGCGGTTTAATATTCCAGTAACGCTTTTGTCATTAACTGTGTTTAATACAGTCGATATAAATAAATACAATACGCTGATATTACCACCGGGTACGTACAGTGTTATTAACGAAACAGCTAAGGAGAAATTAAAGACATGGACACAAAGTGGTGGAGTTATTATCGGTTTTGAAAATGCGTTGAGCTGGCTGCAGACCGCTGGTCTTGGTAAGTTCGATTTGAAAAAGGATGAGGACATTATAAAAAAAGAGGGGTCCGCCAAGCCTTATGCTGACATCGATGAAAACCGAGGCGCGGAGCGAACAAGTGGAGCATTGTTCGTGACCACTGTTGACTTAACCAACCCATTGCTGTATGGTTATTACGATTCAAAACTGACACTCTTCAAATCAAATAATATTTTTATGGAGAAAGCAAAAGGTGCGTATGCTAATCCAATCATATTCGGAAGTGCACCCTTGTTGAGTGGCTATATCCGAAAATCTAATTATGAGAAGTTGAGAAATACTTCGGCACTAGGGGTAACTGTTGTCGGTAAAGGAAGAGTGATTGGTTTTACAGATGGC
>JAENVX010000275.1 GCA_016650355.1 Bacteroidia bacterium
ATATCATAGATTGGCTTTTTTGGATAAATTTCAATCAATTGCCCACCTGGCGTGGGTAAAGAATCAATCAGGTGACATCTTAATTTTAATAATCCTGCCTCAAATACGGTGAACAACCCAACGGGTCCTGCTCCAATGATTATAATGTCTGTTTCTATCATAATAAATCGTTGCGCGAAATTAACCAAAGTGCAATAAAAAGAGCCACAACCCAGTTGGAAAGTCCAAACATCCATTTGTAGCTTTTGAAAGACTTCGGGATGCAAGAAGCCGAAAAGCCTGCTGCAGCAAAGGTTGGTGTTTGAATTAATCGAATTACTTTTGTGTTGAAATACTACCTTCACAAAAGTCAATTTCCGGACTATGAGCGATACCATCCTACATGAATGCGGAATAGCCCTCATTCGATTGCGCAAGCCGCTTTCGTATTACATCGAAAAATACGGTTCAACGTACGCTATCAATAAGATGTACATTTTGATGGAAAAACAGCACAATCGTGGGCAAGATGGTGCCGGGATTGTTAACATCAAGATTGATCAAAAGCCGGGATATCGTTTTTTTAGCCGCTACCGTTCAATCAAACCTCAACCCGTAGCACATATTTTCAAAAAAATTGGGAAAAAATTTAAGAAGGCTCAAAAAGAGGGCAAAGAAAAATTCAGAGACGAAAATTGGCTTAAACAAAACGTAGCGTTTTCCGGTGAGCTGTGGTTAGGGCATCTGCGTTATGGAACACATGGATTAAACAGCATTGAAAACGTTCATCCATTTCTACGGCAGAACAACTGGCGAAGTCGAAACCTTGTTATGGCCGGCAATTTCAACATGACTAATGTTGATGAGCTCTTCGACATTTTGGTGGAACTTGGGCAGCACCCAAAAGATAAAGTGGATACTGTAACCGTGATGGAGAAAATAGGTCACTTTTTAGATGAAGAGGTAGAATCATTATTTCAAAAATATAAAGATGACTACTCCAACAAAGAGGTTTCAGAAATTATTGAAAATGAAATTGACTTGCCGGGAATGCTAAGAAGGGCGTGCAAAGATTTTGATGGTGGCTACACAATGGCGGGGCTTATTGGATCTGGATCTGCATTTGTTGTGAGAGACCCATCTGGCATTCGTCCAGCCTACTACTATGCCGATGATGAAATTGTCGTAGTGACCTCCGAAAAACCTGCCATTAAAACAGCTTTTAATGTTGACTACAATCAAATCAAAGAAATCGAACCAGGTAATGCGTTAGTAATTGAGAAAAATGGAGAATATGCACAACACCAGGTGATTCCTAAGTTGGAAAAAACCTCTTGCAGTTTCGAGCGCGTTTATTTTTCCCGTGGCACTGATCCCGAAATTTATAAGGAAAGAAAACAACTTGGACGACTTTTAGTGCCACAGATTCTAAAAGCGATAAACTTTGATCTCAAAAACACAATTTTCTCCTATATCCCAAATACAGCTGAGACTGCTTTCCTTGGAATGATGGCAGGAATTGAAGATTACATGATCAGCAAACAGAAGGATATTATTTTGGATGGCAAGCCTACAGTCGATTCCCTGGATGATATTCTATCCTTCCGGCCCAGAATCGAAAAAATCGTGTTGAAGGATGTTAAGTTAAGAACGTTTATCACCGATGATGCTCATCGCGATGACATAGTAGCCCATGTTTATGACACCACGTATGAAGTGGTGAACAAGGGGAAGGATACATTAGTGGTAATTGATGATTCAATTGTACGTGGGACCACGCTAGAAAAAAGCATTCTGAAAATGTTGGATCGTTTAGGACCTAAGAGAATTGTCGTGGTATCTTCGGCTCCACAAATTCGATTTCCAGATTGCTATGGAATCGACATGAGCCGTATGGCTGATTTCGTTGCGTTCCGCGCTGTGATCCAGCTAATCAAAGAACATGGCAAAGATTACTTGTTAGGAGAAGTATACGAGCAGTGCCTTCAATCAAAGGCCAGCGGACAAGTAGAAAACTATGTAAAGAAACTTTACGAACAATTTACTTATGATGAGGTTTCTGAAAAGATCTCCGACATCGTGCGTCCATCGGGCATGAATGCCGAAGTAAAAGTTGTATTCCAAACGATAGACAATTTACACAAGGCCATACCAAAACATTTGGGCGATTGGTATTTCACTGGGAACTATCCAACACCTGGCGGAATGAACGTTGCTAATAAAGCTTACGTGAATTATATGGACGGGAAATTGGTAAGAGCCTATTAGTAATACTCATTCTGGCAAATAAAAATCTAGGACAATCTCCTTCATGCATTTAAAATGTCTCTTAGGACATTTGCTGTAGCCAATTTTAGAACAGGGCCTACAGGACAGTTTGGCGTTTTCTAAAACTGTAAATTTTGTACGATAAGGATACATTCCAAATTCGGGTATTGTGTTTCCCCAAATACTAAATATTTCCTTCTTAAATGCTGCAGCAATATGCATAAGACCCGTATCGTGAGTAAAAACATATTGCGCTTGCTTCACCAAACTGGCGGATTGATTTAGACTGCATTTACCACAGGCATTGTAAATTATGGTTTTGCTATCCAACTCTTTCAATCCCTTTTCATATGCTGCCGAGTGAGCAGACCTTTCAAAAAAGGAAAATATTTCTTCCCCAACTTGTTCATCTTCCTTACCGCCCAATAAAACAATAGGTCGGTTTATTTTATGACACAACTCAATCATTCGGTCTACTGGAAGTTTCTTGGTAGTGTGTTGCGCCCCAATGGCATAGGCCACAAATCCCTGGTGATGAGTTTCGGGAAGCCATCCTACTGGTACAATATCTTTTTCGGGTATGAAATAATCCAGTCCAAGTGAATCATTCTTTACACCTAATGGAGCTAGTGTGTTTAAATAACGATCAACAATATGTGCATTTGGAAGTTTGTTGATTTTCAAATTAACCATCAGCCACTTCTCCACATTTAGTTTATCATACCCTGCCGATTTTGTAAGCAGAGCACTTCTAATAATTCTTGATCGTAAGTTATGATGAAGGTCAACGATAAAGTCGAATTTCTCATTTCTCAATTCACGAATAAGAGCTGTTAAATCATTCTGCAAATAATGCATCTTATCGATATAAGGGTTATCCTCAAAAATCGATTTGAACTGAATCTTGGTGGCATAATGCACTTGAACATCATCCAATTGAGTCTTAAGCACGCGAACAACAGGTGTTGTTAGTACAATATCTCCGATAGAAGAAAAACGGATTACCAGGACTTTCATCGCAACTCAATAAGACATCACCCAAAAAAGGTGATCTTGTTAATCCCATAAACTTACAACGAATTCTTAAAATACTGTCGCTTCCATGTATGAGCCGGAACAAAATCCTCACTATTTAGTATTTTAGGAACTGAAACCAAATTATACCAGATTATGAATTATTGGCTTATGAAATCCGAACCCAGCGTGTACTCCTGGTCTGATCTTGAAAAAGAAAAGAAAGCAACTTGGGATGGAGTCCGAAATTTTCAGGCACGCAATAATTTGAAAGCCATGAAAAAAGATGACCGGGTATTGCTTTACCATAGCAACGAAGACAAAGCCATTTTTGGAATTGCCAAAGTAATAAAAGAAAATTATCCCGACCCGGGAGATAAGGCTTGGATAGTAGTGGATATTGCCCCTGAGAAAAAGCTGAAGACTCCTGTTTCATTGGCGCTAATCAAAGCTGACAAAAGGCTAGCCGACATGGTGCTTGTGCGTTCATCAAGGCTATCTGTTCAACCTGTAAAAAAAACTGAGTTTGATATGGTGATTAATATGAGCGAAGGAAAATGATCGGCCTCAGTTATGCCTCAGTTTTAAAATTAAGAATCAAATCTAGAAGGATTTATTTTTTCTCCGGGTTATTATTTTGTCTGACAGCTTTTACTAGTCCTTCAATTGCCCAATTTTCTCAACCCAATCGATTCGAAAAAATTCAGAGCAGCTCATCCAATGATTTCACGATTATTTCAATGAAGGAACAGGGCTTGGCACTGGTTCGCGATAAAGAAAAATACAAAGATGGGGATAAATTGTGGGAGGTAATCTTACTAGATTCCTCACTTACGGAAACATGGACTTCTGATATCGCCTTAGAAAACCGTTATCGAATGATGGGATACGAGTATGCGACAAATTTTCTTTACATTCTTTTCCGTGCGGGTGAAAGCGAATCTGATTTTCTCCATCTAGTCCAGATTAGTTTAATAAACCATGAAATAAACACATTTGAAATTAAGCATCAGTTCAATTTAAGATTAACACACTTTTCGGTTGTTGGCAATCATGCCGTTTTAGGGGGATATGTAATTCGTGAACCGGCTATTTTACTTTACGAGATGAGTTCAAATCAGGTTAAAGTTGTGCCTGGATTTTTTCTTGCGGATTTTGAA
Source organism: Bacteroidia bacterium (assembly GCA_016650355.1). Taxonomy (GTDB): domain Bacteria; phylum Bacteroidota; class Bacteroidia; order Cytophagales; family Cyclobacteriaceae; genus ELB16-189. Next base: position 4,422 of record JAENVX010000275.1, read on the forward strand.
TTATTGGACTTACGTGTAAATGTAAATAACACGTTTACCTCTGTTCTCATCGAACGCGGCAAGAAAGAAAAAAAGAAATTAAAAGTGAGAACGTTCGATGAATCGGGCACGTTAATTTTGGAGACTGAAATTGATATTGACCAGGACAAAACTGTTCTTGCTGCGCAGACTTCAATACTGAAGCGAGATGAAATGATGATTTTGGGAAGCTATGGTGAAACATATTCAAAACAGGCCATAGGAATTTTTTCAGTTCCTATTGATCCGTTCAATAAACAAACAATCAGGTATTTCGATTTTGCACAGCTTAATCATTTCCTCGACTATCTTCCTGAGAAAAGGGCCAACAAAATAAGAACAAAGTCTCAACGCAGTAGAGAAGATGGGGAACTGCCGAATTTTAGTTTAAATCTGCAACCCCTGCGAATTGAAGAATGTGAAGGGGGCTTCATTCTGATTTCTGAAGTTTATAACCCTTCGGGCAACCTCACACCCTATCCATATTGGAATAATAATTATAACCAAAATGGCTATTATCCATATGGCTTCAGCTCTCCTTCAAACAGATACTATAATTCTCCTTATTCTACCCATAATACTCAAAACAGTGACTATCGAATCATGGAAACTACGGCAGTACTTTTTGATCCAAAAGGAAAACTTGTATGGGATCACAGTCTTAAATTGCCAGACGTAAATGTCCCTGTGTTAGAGCAAATTGGAGATTTCATCCTTTTAGAAAATCGCGCAGTGATAGCCTATAAAAGAGAGAATGAAATATATTCTAAGATTCTATCCCTTACCGATCTGATGGCTGAAACTGATACGACACAAATAGATTTAAAGAGTCCAACTTCTGATCTACGCCATGATGCTAAGGAGGAAGGAGGGATTAGACATTGGTATGGCTCAACCTTTTATACTTGGGGAAATCAATCCATTCGAGACCGGGCGAGGGAGACTGACCAGATTCGTTATGTTTACTATATTAATAAAATTAACGCAGACTAGCCCATTAATTTACTTTCTGATAGCTGTTTCGTTTAGTTCGGTTTCTAAAGGTCAGACTTTACAATCTCAACGATACGAAACGATCATACAGGATGGTGAGCGAGAATTGTATGAGGTAGTTTCGGCACACGAAAAAGGGATCATTTTATACCGTAGGTTAACCCAACAACGAGAAAACATAATAGAAGTTATTCGCGTTGATACCACCCTTACAGAAGTGTGGCGCGGTTCCATACAACTCAATTTAGATGAGGTTATCCTCTTCACTTATGTGAAGCAGGCTTTTCTTTACCTACTCATTAAAAGCAGGAATTATTCAATGGGAGATTTCTTACTCGTAGAATTGACATTAGAGACAGGAAGCTACAATTTGTTTACAGCAAAAAATCTAATACCGTTTAGCGCTACGGAATTTATAGTTACAAATAGAGTTGCTTTGATTGGGGGCTATTTTAATTACCGTCCGCTTATTTTACATTTCAACTTTAGAACACTCCAGTCAAAGATACTTCCAGGTTTTTTCAATGAGCCGGGAGAACTTACACAACTAAAACCAAACAGAGACGGTTCAATAGATGTAATTGTAAGTGCCAAGAATTATAATAAACAAAAAAGCCTATGGATTCGGAACTACGACTCTCTTGGCAGTCTTATAAAAACTACCATTCTCCAACCTGAAGAAAAGAAAAACTTACTCTATGCACGTTCTTTAAAAAACGAAAATGGTGAACAGATTGTCTCAGGAGTATACGGAAGGTATACCGACTACTCCCGTGGCATTTTTGTTGCATCAATCAATGTGTTCGGAGAATATGCTATTAAATATTATGCGTTCTCTGAACTCCAACATTTTTTCAACTACATGAAAGCAAGACGCGAAAAACGTGTGAAAGAAAAGATCGAACGCAGAAAGATCAAGGGCAAGAAAATTAAATTTAATTATAGAATCTTAGTGGAAGAACTTATTCCATATGGAAATCAATATATACTATTGGGGGAGGCTTTTTATCCTCATTATACATACGCTCGTAATTTTGCTCCCTATTCATTTAACTACCGAACACAAGCGTATCATATCCCAACAAGCCGAAGTGATCTTATATTTGACGGATACCAATACACCCATGCTGTCGTGATCGGGTTTGATAAAAACGGCAAACTTCTTTGGGACAACAGCTTTGAAATAAATGATGTGAAAACATATGAGTTGGAACAGTTCGTAAAAATAATTCCTCAAGACAAGAATATCGCTCTGCTTTATTTATACGAGAATGAGATTCGAAGTAAGATTATAAGCGGCTCGGAGATGCAGGAAGGAAAATCTATTGATGTTGTGAAAATGAAATTTAGTGATGATCAGGTTAAGAATAAAGAAACAGAGACCAGTAAGCTTGACTATTGGTATGGAAGGAACTTTTTTGCTTATGGTGTACAAAAAGTCCACAACCTACGCGAACCAAGCGTTCCGGCTGAACGTAAAGTCTTTTTTGTGAATAAAATTTCCTTCCGCAAATAGAAAATCGCAATGCAATCTATCCGCTTAATTTTCATATCTTCGCGCCTAGCGTATGCAGAAGAAACTCATTCTAGACTCGGACCTGCTCGATATCACGCTGAGTCGCCTTTGCCAACAACTTATTGAAAACCACAACGATTTCAGCGAAACCGTAATATTAGGGATGCAGCCCCGCGGGATTTTTCTTGCCGAACTGATACAGGAAAAATTGAAGAAGACGCTTAAGAAAGAGATATCGATGGGTTATCTGGACACAACTTTTTATCGGGACGATTTTCGAAGGAGAGATGTTCCTGCGAAGGCCAGCGAAACGAAGGTTCCATTTGTAATTGAGGGCAAAAAAGTTGTTTTAATTGATGATGTATTGTTTACTGGCAGAACTGTGCGTGCGGCAATGGACGCGATGATAGCATTTGGAAGGCCTTCAAAAGTTGAATTGCTGGTTCTCGTTGATAGAAAGCATACGCGTGACTTGCCCATTGCTGCGGATTATGTTGGCAAATATGTAGATACATTAACATCTCAACGGGTATTGGTAGAGCTGGAAGCACAAGGCCACAAACAAAATAAAATCTGGTTAATTAAAAAGGAAGAATAAGCCCATGTCGAAGCTCAGTCAAAGACACTTACTAGGTATCAAAAATATTACCCGTGAAGACATTGAGCTTATTTTTGAAACTGCAGGCAATTTTAAAGAAGTAATAAATCGACCGATTAAAAAAGTTCCGTCTCTTCGTGATATTACTATCGCAAACGTCTTTTTTGAAAACTCAACTCGCACCAGGCTTTCATTTGAATTAGCTCAAAAAAGATTATCAGCAGATGTAATCAATTTTTCAGCATCCAGCAGTTCGGTGAAAAAAGGAGAAACGTTGCTGGACACTGTCAACAACATCCTGGCCATGAAAGTGGATATGATTGTGATACGCCATGCCAGTGTAGGCGCTCCCCATTTTCTTTCCAAACATATAAACGCCAATATTGTTAATGCTGGAGATGGCACGCATGAACACCCAACGCAAGCCCTGCTCGATGCATTCTCTATTCAAGAAAAACTTGGTACTGTTGAAGGAAAGAAAATTGCGATCATTGGGGATATATTACACTCACGAGTAGCGCTCTCAAACATTTTTGCACTGAAAAAACTTGGTGCTAGTGTGATGGTTTGCGGACCTCCAACCCTACTTCCTAAATTTATTGGACAACTTGGTATTGAGGTTGAATTTGATATACGAAAAGCGTTAGCCTGGTGCGATGTTGCTAATGTTCTTCGAATTCAATTAGAGCGACAGCAAATTAAATACTTCCCCTCCTTAAGGGAGTACTCCCTTTATTATGGAATCAATAAAAAACTTCTGGATAGTTTGAAGAAAGAAATCATAATCATGCACCCAGGACCAATTAACCGTGGAGTCGAGCTAAGTAGTGATGCCGCAGACTCTAGCCATTCCATCATACTTGATCAAGTTGAAAATGGTGTGGCGATCAGGATGGCAGTATTATACTTACTGGCAGGGGCGGCCGCCTAAATTTATTGTTCCCTGGGGTTGCTATTGGATTCAGACTCAAATTGGACACTATTTATCTGTACCAATTCCACAAGTTTGCCATTGCTCTTTTGACTTATTCGTACTTTTGCATTACAATTATTGAGAAATTATGATTTACAATTCCATTGTTGAAACAATTGGCAACACGCCCATAGTGAAGTTGAATAAGATTTTCAAAGGTATCCCGGGAACGATATTGGCCAAAGTAGAATATTTCAACCCAGGCAATAGTACCAAAGATCGCATGGCGTTGAAGATGATTGAAGATGCTGAGAAGGATGGACAATTGAAACCAGGCGGAACAATAATAGAAGGAACTAGCGGAAACACAGGGATGGGACTTGCATTAACGGCAATCGCAAGAGGGTATAAATGCATTTTCACCATGGCAGACAAACAATCGCAGGAAAAAATAAATATCCTTCGGGCAGTTGGTGCGGAGGTGATTGTTTGCCCTACCAATGTTGAACCAGAAGATCCCCGGTCCTACTATTCAGTGGCCCGCAAACTCAACAAAGAAATTTCAAACTCGATTTATCCTAATCAATACGA
>JAENVX010000276.1 GCA_016650355.1 Bacteroidia bacterium
GTTTCCCATTGTCCACCGTTACTTCACCATTCACAATTATATAGTTGAATCCATTGGAATACGCGTGAGGATTGGTAAATGTTGCTGCATCGCCAACAATTTCTTCATTAAATACTATAATATCTGCAGCCATGCCTTCGCGAATCAATCCGCGGTCTCGAAGATTAAACTTTTGTGCTGGCAACGAAGACATTCTGCGAATCGCTTCCTCTAGACGGATAACCTTAAGTTCACGGACATATCTCCCCAATACCCGCGCGTTGGAACCGTAACCTCTGGGGTGCGGCATACCTGACCCAAACTTGGCGATTCCAGCATCAGAAGCCACCATATTGAAAGGGTATTGCAGTATCCTTATTAAATCCTTTTCATCCATACTATAGAAAACCATTTGCGTTCGATCGATAGCGCTCACCATCTCCAAAATAGTCTCAACCTCTTCCATCGCCTTGGCCTTTCTTCCCTTTAAAATATTGATCTCTGAAATGTTCTTACCATTGAATGTAGTATCTGGTCGATAGCGCGATACTACTGCATAAGAATAGTTTTTAAGTTGCTTTCTCTTTAGCGAAGCCAACATTTCAATTTTGATTTTCTCACGCGTAGCTGGGTCGTTGATTCTACGCCTCAACGAATCACGACCACCACCAAACGCCCATGCGGGCACAGTTTGATCCAATGTTGTACTGCTTGCAATATATGGATACTGATCTACGGTTACATCAACTCCCTCCAGCCTTGCTTTTTCAACCAGGCCAATTGTTTCGATTGACTTCCCCCAATTCGGTTTGTACGTAACTTTAAAATGTGAAATCTCCACAGGCATCCCTGCTTCGCGTCCAATTGAGATAGCTTCATTTATCGCTTCCGACACATGATCACCTTCGTCACGGATATGTGACGCATACACGCCATTGTACTTTGATGAAGCTTTTGCTAACCCTACTACCTCCGCAGTTTTTGAGTAGGTGCCCGGTACGTATATCAATCCTGTTGAAATCCCAACTGCGCCATCCTTCATTGCCTGCTCAACCAGACTTTCCATTTTGATTTGCTCCTCAGAGGTTGGGTCACGTTGCAGATCACCCATCACTGCCCTTCGCACGGTATTGTGACCAATCAAAGAAGCAACGTTAATAGATGTTCTTATGGAATCAAGCCTGCTAAAGTAAGATGCAATTTTTAAGTTTGATCCACCACAATTCCCTGTAACAACGGTGGTAACGCCATCGAAAATAAAATTATCAGCAGTAGGCGTTTCAGCCTCATCTCCCTCTATGTGGGTATGTACATCAATAAACCCGGGTGCAACTATTAATCCACTCGCATCCACTGTTTTCATTGATTGTGCCGACTGCAATTTCCCAATTGAAACTATTTTTCCATTTATAATGCCCACATCGCCATAATACCACGAGTTGCCACTACCATCGATGATTTTCCCGTTAAGAATAACCAGATCGTATGATTGAGCGAGAAGCTGTGATGAAATAAAACAGGTGAAGAGTAAAAAATAGCTTTTCATAGCATAGGGTTGAAAAGTCAAGGTAGGAATTTAGTGGAATTTTGAAAACAGAAATTATTTCGTAGGCTAAACCAATATATTTGCTTCATGACGTTTGGAGAAAAAGTTTTAAACTTCAACAAATCACTTAGCTTAAAAGCTAAATTACCGAATGGCGTGGTCGTGATGAACCCCTTCCAGGATGACTATGCATTTTCGCTGTGTCAAAGGTTTTATACTCAATTTTATAGTGATTCGCAGCAGCGCCATATAATTTTAGGAATAAACCCGGGACGGCTGGGTGGAGGAGTAACAGGGATTCCCTTTACCGATCCTGTCAAGCTTGAAAACTTTTGTAGCATCAACAATACTTTTGAAAAGAAAACGGAACTCTCAGCGGATTTTGTCTATCGAATGATTTCTGCCTATGGTGGCGTGAAGCCTTTTTACAGCAAGTTTTATTTCAACTCTATTTGTCCGCTAGGATTTACTAGGGATGGAAAGAATATGAACTATTACGATGTAAAAGAATTGCAGGAATCTGTGAAGGATTTTATAGTACAGTCATTGCAAAAGCAAATCAAATTTGGGATCAAAACTGATATCACCTTTTGCCTTGGTGAAGGAGAGAACTTTAAATTCTTTTCCAGGCTTAATGAAAAACACCATTTCTTTAAAAAGATTATTCCTTTGGCACACCCACGGTTTATCATGCAGTATAAAAGGAAAAGTTTGGATCAGTATATCCACAAATACATTGACGCTTTGGGTTATTCCTGAAAAGACCTTTTCTTTATCATGCCGCCTTTGATATCATTCACACTGTTCTCTACAACAAATGCTTCATCGTCAATTTTAGCTATTTCTGTCTTCAAGCGCTGCAATTCCAATCGAGTCACCACAGAATAGATAACGTCTACATCAGTGTTGCGGTGACCCTTCTTCCCAAACCCACTTTTACCCTTCAGGATTGTGACGCCCCTTCCCATTTTAATCACAATGGCGTCTTTAATTTCTTCGCTCTTATCCGATACTATCATTACGCTTGTATACTCTTCAATACCATGCACAATAAAATCAACTGTTTTGGATGCCACAAGATACGTGAGTATCGCATAAAGTGCTGTTTCGATATTAAGAATGTATGCTGACAACGAGAAGATCATAAGGTTGAGCACCAGAATCACATCTCCTACCGTGAGGGAGGTCTTTCTACTGGAATATATTGCAAGTACCTCTGTGCCATCAATGACGCTACCACCACGTATAGATAGCCCAATGCCAACCCCTAGAAAAAATCCACCAAAAACTGATATCAACAATTTGTCAGATGTAATGATCGGAAACTCTGCAACAGCCAAAACCACTGCCAACAAGCAAATGGCAATCAACGTTTTGAAGGCAAACTTCTTCGAGACTTGGGTGTAGGCAATAACAACGAAAGGAAGATTGATCACCACCACCAATAGAGAAAGATCAATTCCAGAAACTACATTAATCAACAGTGAAATGCCCATCACTCCACCATCCAAAAAATGATTGGGTAACAAAAAACCCTTTAAGCCAAAAGCTGCTGCTGCAACCCCTGTAAAAATAAGAAACGTGTCTTTAACAGCACGCGTTAAATTAATTCTGCGTATACGGAGCAGCTTAAGATTTTGAAGTCGTTGTTGGGTACTCATGTTTTCAAGTTACAAAATTAAGATTGTCTACCATAAATTTTTATCTATGTAAATACACTGCATCTTTGCCACCAAGCAATTGGATGACTTCTAAAGAACGACTACAAAAAACACTTTCCTTGATTCAACTGGAGCGTCAGGCCGACCTGGAACAGTATCGTCAAAAGGTTTTATTAAGATCACTTAGCCAACGTACAAAAGAAGGCGTTACCTGGTATCCCGTAAGGCTGGGTAAAGATTACATCGGTACTGGTGAACGGATTGTTGTTGAGTTAGAAAGGATGCACAACCTTGATCAACCCCACAGCTTCCAAAGCGGTAAGTTGGTGAGTTTGTTTTGTAATGCATCCGGGAAACCGGAAAAAGAGCATGTGAATGCCGTTGTTAATTATGTGCGAGACAATACGCTGGTGATAACACTCAATGGAGACGACATGCCAGACTGGATTGACAATGGGCAACTTGGAGTTGATGTGATGTTTGATGAGATGAGCTACAAGGAGATGGAGCATGCCCTGAAGACCGTGATGAAAGCGGAAGATAATCGCGTAGCTGAATTGAGGGAAATTTTATTAGGACAAGAAAAGAGTAAAAAAAAAGAACCAGGTTTCTTGTATGAAGAATCAAATCGTGACTATCTGGCTGCAATAAATCCACTAAATGATAGTCAGGCAAGTGCTCTTGATAAAATTCTGGACACACAAGATGTAGCCTTTATTCACGGACCACCGGGCACAGGTAAGACTACAACATTGGTACAGGCAATTAGGCTTACTACAAAAATAGAAGGGCAAGTGTTGGTATGTACACCCAGTAATGCTGCTATTGATTTGTTAGTGGAAAAATTAACAGAACAAGGATTAAATGTTGTGCGCATCGGACATCCGGCAAGGGTGACAGAACAAACCCTAAGCAAGACATTGGACGCACGCATTGCAGCTCACCCTAATTATTCAGAATTGCGCTCCCTCAGAAAAAAAATGGAACAAGTGCGAGCCATGGCCTTCAAATATAAACGTGAGTTCGGCTATAATGAGCGAGAGCAACGTAAACTTCTTAAAGAGGAAGCAAGCGCATTGAAGTCGGATGCAGACATGCTTGAATTTTATATTATCAATGATCTACTCACCAAGGCCGAAGTAATTTGTAGTACGCTAGTAGGCTCATCGCATCGGGTGCTAAGAGGAAGAAAATTTAAGACCGCCTTTATCGATGAAGCTGCTCAATCGTTGGAAGCTGCCTGCTGGATTCCGATATTAAAGTCACAGCGCATTATACTTGCAGGTGATCATTTCCAACTACCTCCGACAATAAAATCGAACGAAGCCTCTAAACAAGGGCTGGCCGTTACCCTTTTTGAAAAAGGAATTGAAAACCATCCGGAAATGGCAACCATGTTGTGCGTGCAATACCGAATGCACGAAGCCATTATGAAATTTTCCTCTTCCTACTTTTATAAAGATGCGCTTGTTGCGCACGAATCGGTAAAGACAGAACTTCTTCGACCCAATCAATCGCCTATAGAATTTATCGACACTGCAGGATGTGGTTACATCGAAAAACAAGATCCTGAGTCATTGAGTCGATTTAATCAGGAGGAGGCTGAGCTAATAATACATGAAACTGAAAAACTGGTTGAAGAAATTGGTATAGAGGAATGGATTCAGCAAAATGTTACCATGGGCATTATCACACCTTATCGCGCGCAAGTAGATCGTCTTCATAAACTTGCAGAAGCATCTCCTATTTTAGAACCATTACACAAACTAATTACTATCAATACAGTAGATGCCTTTCAGGGGCAGGAACGAGATGTGATAGCCATTAGTTTTGTGCGTAGTAATGAAAAAGCAGACGTTGGTTTTCTGGGCGACATCCGTAGAACAAATGTGGCGATGACGCGTGCTAAGAAAAAATTGATCATGGTAGGTGATAGTGCCACATTGGGATCACATCCATTTTACGTGGAGCTATTGGAGTATGTGCAGACTCATGAGTTCTATAAGAGCGCTTTTGAAATCAATTAAGTTACATATTTTCAATATTAGCGACTGGATAAATGATTTTATCTTTTCCGTACAGCTCCTCTTACTGCTTCTGCAGTCCAGGGATCTTCAGGCCAGGAATGTTTGGGGTAACGCCTGCGCAGTTCACTACGCACTTCATGATAAATAGTATGCCAAAAACTTTTTAA
>JAENVX010000277.1 GCA_016650355.1 Bacteroidia bacterium
CTATGAGAGCGCAATTCTACGGGACAGTATTTTTTTAGCAACGGAAAAAGGGGTTTGGTGTGGAAGCCTAAAGGCAAATTTGCTGGACTTCAATAATTGGAAAAAAATTACTTCAGGGGAATTCAGCAACGGAGTAAAAGTGATAACAACGTTCAACAATACTATTTATACTGCTGTTGATGATTCTGGTCTTTTTAGAAAGACAGGAAGCAATTGGAACAAGGAATCTTTTCTGCAGAACCTTATCTACACAAAGTTGAAGGGGCTGGACTCAAAACTTTTAATATGCGCGGGATCTTCTCTTTGGCAGATAAACATTCAAAACATTGTGACAGAAGTTGCGTCAGCGCAAATTACGCATCCTAATGATGTGATAGAACGCAGTGGAAATTTATACATTGGCGATGAAGCAAAAGGTATTTTGCAAATAAGCACTGGTAATATTGCAACTTCATTCATAACCTCAGGGCCCGCAATAAGTTCGATTTGGCGAATTGGGCAGGAACAAAATAGTACACACGCAATTGGAGGAGGCTACTCTAAAGCAATTACTTCATTAAATAATGTCGGCATACAATCCACCTTCATCAATGATTGGTCAAATGCATCACTTTCGATTAGTGACATCACTGATTTGGATCTGTCGGACCCCTCGCGTTCCTACTTTGCTTCATTTAATGATGGGTTGCTCCAAAAATCGCAACAAGGAGAATTGAAGTATGATATCAGCAATAGCCCATTGCAGACTAACTCAGTAACTGCTATTGAACGAGGATCGGATGGATTGTGGGTTGCAAGCTACAACACTAATAAATCCCTTCAATTACTACTGAATGATGGATCATGGGAATCGTTTTCATTTTCATCCTTACAATCAAAGTTTCCGGTTGACCTTTTAAGGGATTTTGATAACAGCATTTGGATGCGCATCAGCCCACAAGGTGGGGGGGGACTTGTGGTATTTAATAAGCAATCCAACACCAATGTTTATCTAAGCGATCAAGGAAGTCAAGGTGGATTGCCGACTAAAAACGTGAGCTCCTTTGCGATGGATCGCGAAGGGCAAGTATGGATTGGTACAGAGCAGGGTGTTGCTTTTTTTTCAGATCCTAGTTTAATTTTTAGTGGAAATGTTAATGCCACTCGACCTATTTATGACAGCCGTTTCCTTTTGCGAGATGAAAATATCACGGCCCTGGCAGTTGACGGAGGAAATCGTAAATGGATTGGTACTGAAAATGGAGTTTGGCTTTTTGATGCTTTGGGTGAAAAATTAATTCATAATTTCACTGTGGATAATAGCCCCTTGCTCTCCAACTTTATTCAATGCATTGGAATTAATAATACTTCGGGCGAAGTATTTTTTGGAACAAACAAAGGCATGGCTTCCTTTAGGTCAGATGCAACAATAGGAAACGAAAATTTTAATCACGTTAAGATTTTTCCAAATCCGGTCACAGCTCATTTCAATGGCTTTGTTGCGATTGAAGGTCTTACTACGGATTCGTTCGTAAAGATTACAGATGTGGCTGGCAAATTAATCTGGCAGGTTGTAGCGAATGGAGGCACCGCTTCCTGGAATATGCGTGATACCAAAGGCAACCGCGTAGAAACCGGAATTTATTTGGTGTTCTCAACATCTGCCGATGGTGCAGATAAGAATATTGGAAAGATTGCCATTATAGAATAAGTATGTTGTACAAAACCCGTGGCATTGTTTTTCGATTTACCAAGTATGGGGAGACTTCCATCATCGTCAATATTTTCACAGAGCAGTTTGGTTTACAGAGCTATATAGTGAATGGGGTCAGGAGTAAATCAGCCAAAGGGAAAATAGCACTTTATCAGCCGCTCACACTGCTCAACCTTGTTGTATATCACAAAGAGAACGCGAACATCATGCGTATTAAAGAGGTACAATGCGCCTATCCTTATCTTTCCCTGACGTCAGATGTTAAAAAATCTTCGCAGGCGATGTTTCTCAACGAGATGTTAAATAAATCTGTGAAAGAACAAAGCCATGCCCAAGAGCTCTTTGATTTTTTGTTTGAAGCATTGGTAACATTGGACAAACAAGAAACTGATTACGAGAACTCTCACCTGATATTTTTATTGAAGCTCAGCAGGTTTTTAGGTTTTGAACCGCAACTGATTGAAGAAGTACTTCAAGGTCGTTTGGCGGATGTGAAGGAAGAAGGTTTGCTTACTGAATTATTGAAGGCTGATTTTGAAGATCATTTGATAATGACAGCGATGAACAGAAGGAACTTGTTGGATTTGCTACTAAGATTTTATGCAACCCACATAGATAACCTGGGAGAAATAAAATCCGTGCAAGTACTAAGAGAAGTACTGAATTGATTCTATTATTTTTAATAGTTATAAAAAAACTAAGCCATCAACTTCCCGATCAACTCGTCTACGGTTATGCCATCGGCTTCTGCTTTGAAATTGCGCACGATGCGATGGCGAAGCACAGGCCGGGCAACAGCTTGCACATCTTCAATGTCAGGTGAATATTTGCCGTTGAGTAATGCATTACACTTGGCGCCCAGTACAAGGTATTGTGATGCCCGGGGGCCCGCGCCCCACTCAAGGTATTCGTTTGCTATAACCGAGCCATTTGCACCCGGGCGTGAGAGGTGACTAAGCCGTACTGCATATTCTACTACATTATCTGCGATGGGTACTCTACGAACTAAATGTTGGAAGGCAATAATTTCTTCACCAGTAAGAACTTTGTTTACTTTTTGGATATCGTCTACAGTTGTATTCTTCACGATATCTACCTCCTGCTGATAGGATGGATAATCCAGGTGGATATTAAACATGAAGCGATCTAATTGTGCCTCTGGCAAAGGATATGTTCCTTCTTGCTCAATTGGGTTTTGAGTGGCCAGCACAAAAAATGGTTTTGGCAATTCGTATCGTAGGCCTGCAATGGTAACAGCGTATTCTTGCATGGCTTCAAGTAGAGCGGCCTGCGTTTTAGGGGGAGTTCTGTTGATCTCATCCGCGAGCAGAATGTTGGTGAAGATGGGTCCCTTTACAAAATGGAAATTGCGTTCTTTATCCATCGTCTCTGCGCCCACGATATCCGAAGGCATCAGGTCTGGCGTAAATTGAATTCGCTTGAATTGAAGTTCAAGGGAAGTAGCAATAGTTTGTACGAGCAATGTTTTGGCCAGACCGGGCACTCCAATAAGTTGAGAATGACCTTGGCAAAAAATACCGGTAAGCATAAGGCGTACAACCTCATCCTGGCCCACTACAACTTTGGCAATTTCGGTTTTAAGTTTTTTGTATGCTTCTGCCAACCCATCGGCTGCTTCCACATCATTCGAAAATTGTTGAGCCATTCTAAAAAAAGATTAGTAACGAAATTTTTATTCCAGGATACGGCAATACTGATAGTCAGGGTCTATGTTGATAAACACATCCTGACGCGCCTTTAGAAACCACTTTTCCATCGCGATATCCTTTTTCTCGGCTAGCGCAGCAGCTTGTATCCGATGCCAGTCGTCTTTAAGATTGGCTTGGTGAGGCGGAAGTTTTGATTTAAAGTATAAAATACGTACAGCATCTTTTTGATCATCGGTTCGGTAGATTATAGGCCTGGATACACTTCCCACTTTCATAGAATCAATATTAAAATAGACAATGGGGTCAATTTCTTTCACTGAGATTTTTGTCCCACCATCGGCATCCGCAAAAAAACCACCACGCGATTTCGTATTATCGTCATCAGAAAACTCTCTTGCGGTTTGATCAAACTTGATGTCACCTTTTACTATTTTTTCGCGCAAGCTATCAAGGTATTCTTTTGCTAGTTCAATATCTGCAGAAGATGGAACAGCAGAAAGTAATATGTGACGAGAGTTATATTCGTTACCTCTGCGGTCAATAAGTTGCATAATGTGATACCCAAATGGAGACTCAAATGGCATTGAGATCTCACCTTCTTTAAGTTTAAACGCCATTGCCTCATAGCTTGGCACCATTGCACCCCTTCCAACATATCCCATTTCGCCTCCGTTGTACTGGGCGCTGGGATCTTCGGAATATTTTTTGGCAAGGTCATTTAAATCGGCTCCCTTAAGTATTTGTTCGCGATATCCCATTAATTTTTCACGAGCTTCCATTTTCTGGGCATCGCTAACTTTTGCCTTGCGAACTATCTGAGCTACTTCAACATCCGAACTATAATAGGGTAGACTGTCATTAGGAATTTGGCTATAGAAACGTCTTACTTCACGGGGTGTAATAGTGATATCTTTTGTAATCACAGTTTGCATCTGGCGTCCAACTAATTGTTCTTTTATCTGATCTCTAAGTTCTAGTTTTATTTCGTCCAGAGATTTTCCATAAGCCCTTTCCAATTGTTCTGGAGAATTGCCGGAATTTTGAAGGATCATCGCCATGCGTTGATCAGTATTTTGATCTACTTCAATATCGGTAACATAGATTGAATCAATCTCGGCCTTTGCCACCATTAGTTTATTGATAAGAATTCCGTTGAGGATGTCGCATTTAGCATCGTTGGAGGGAGGGTTTCCGTTGGTAAGATAGCCCTGATATGCGCTTTCCAAATCGGATTTTAATACTACGTAATTGTCAACTTTAACAATGATTTTATCAACGACAAAACCAGCGCCCTTCTGAGCCGCGCTTGAAAAAGACACGAGAACGCCAAGCGAGTAAACTAACACGGAAATACCATTTCTAGCGCTCCTACTTATCAAAAACCTCAAATTCTTTACGTTTTGCAGCATTATCATACACTTCATCTTCCAATTTTCGCGCAAGTTCTACTTTTCTTTTGTTTAATATAATGTTTTTGATGTCCTCTTTAACGAATTCAATTGGAGAGACATTGTCAGAGATCTTATAATCTTCAATCTTTAGAAAGTATAAAAAGTCTTTATCAGTAGTCTCATAATAGGTTTCCCTCTGAAGAAATTGAATTTTATTTGGAATTTCTGCCATGGGTGAATTCACAACCAACTTATCAAACGCAATCCACGAAGAATCGGATAAATGATAAACAGCTGAAAAGCTAATGCAATAGGATTTTAATTCTTCCATATCTTTTTCTTTTTGAGAAAAGATCAATTCTTTTACCCGGTTAGTCCGGGGAGCCACAGTTGGCACTTTAATAAATGTACCCCGAACAATGTTTTGTTTTAGAATGAAGTTATCCAGATGCTCTTTGTAATAAAGCTCGACTTCCTGACTTGAGATATTGTCATCCAGGTTTTGTTTGATGTAGTAATTTTGAAACTCGTAGCCAATCAGGCTATATCGATAATCAAGTATTTTCCGTTCTACCTCAGACTCGTTGATGTTAATTTTTTTTGTCGCCTCGCTAATGAGTAATTGTTTGCGTATCCAACTGTTGATGTACGCATTCACTCGTGCCGCGCTATCTTCTTTGGAGATTTTTCCAGTAACAAGGCCGTTAAGTTCGTCTTGATAAAGGTAGATGTCGTTTACCCGGGCCACTCGTTTCGTTACGTCAGATTCCTCAGAGTCTTTCTTCATGCGGATAAGATCACAGCTATTTACAGTCAGGATTATTCCAAATAATGTTACAGATAATAAGCTTGAAGCAAATTGCTTTAGGCTTGAACCCATCAACAAACAATTACCATACGTTTTCTTAATCAACCACACTTTTTCTTAAGGAAATGTTATTGTTTCTTCTTTAACTCGGCAAGTACAATTTTTTTTCCTTTCGGATTTACCTTCACCGGATACTTAGTTTTAAGATTGGCAATCCAATTCTTTTCCAAATAATCCTGGTAATCGGATATCACCTGAGCACGTGCCTCTGAAAAACTCTTTGGCCCGGGAGGCACCAGACGACTTACTTCAACAAGGTAGTATATTCCTTCGTCTTCTGTTTGATGCACTTCAATGGACCATGAAATTTTATCAATGACCTTATTCTCTCCCTTCTCAAACAGTCTTTTATTTTGTACTGACTTGAATTTTTTTAAGTCAGCCTTAGTAATGGTATCACCTTTGGAAATTTTTAATTGGATCTCCTCAAGAAACCCCTTATCTGTTGTTGAAAATATACGAGCTTCCAAACGATCTCCGGCTGTATATTTTGACTTGTTTTGATTGTAATATAAATGTTGTCCCGTGGAATCTTCAGATGCTTTATTCCAGACTTCTTTTTCCATGATGCCAAAGAGCAAGATGCCCTCGTAATACTCGTTTAATAAGCTTCTAAATTCGGGATGCTGTGCTACTAATATTTCCTCCTCTTTGTCACTCAGGCATTCATCAACATATCTATCGTATAGTTGATTCATAAAAGCCTCTGGTGAAAGTGCAGAGTTAGCCTGGTTTTGATAAACAAAGTTTATAAAATCTTTTGCCAGGATTGGATTGGATTGGATGGTAAATAGTGTTTGGTTTTTTACGGCCTCATCTCCAATGTATTTCCATCTTCCTCTTATTAAACTTGTATCGGCAAGCGATTGGATTTTTTGAAGAGCTTCCCCCACGGCAAAATTCAATTCTCTTTTGCGTTTTGCAAGAAGGGCGGTTTTAGAAATTTGTAAGCGCTCGTCACGACTGACCCTTCTTTTTAATGAGGGCTCGATTTCTTTATAAGATGGAACCGGAATTTTCTTTTCCAATCTTACGAGGTGCCAACCTATTGCAGATTGAAAAGGATCTGAGATGTCACCTGGTTGCTGTAAGTTAAATGCAACTTTTTCAAATTCAGGCACTGAGGCGAGAGCACCAACTCCGAAAGGGCGTAGTTTGCCACCGTTGGTTTTGGTCGCATTGTCTTCAGAATATTCTGTGCACAGTTCTTCCCAATTGCGACCGCCTTTGAGTTGATCATAGATTTCAAATATTGTGTTTTTCACTTTAGTATCGTTGTCAGATCCAGTGCGTAGCAGAATATGCGAGACTTCTACTTCTCCTCGGGCAGGCTGTCGGTCAAATACTTTTATTATGTGGTAGCCAAATCGCGTACGAACGGGGAATGAGATTTCACCAACTTTGGTTTTGTAGGCAGCAGCTTCAAATGGATAAACCATTTGCATCGCAGTAAAATACCCAAGGTTCCCATTGTTTGTTTTGGCCGATGGGTCTTCTGAAAACTCCTGTGCCAGTTTCCCGAAATCTTCTCCACCCATAGCTTTAGTTCGGATCTCGGTTAATTTCTGTAACGCGGCTATTGTGTCAGCTGGTGTGGGATTAGGGGTAAGTGTAATTAATATGTGGGAGGCTTTTATTTCCTCAGTTAGGTTTGCATATGTTTCTTTAGTTAACCGGTTAAGCTCATTTGATTCAGCTACATAAGGTTTCTTCAATTCATCTTTATATGAATCAAATTCTTTTCTAAACGAAGCAGTAGTGTCCATTCCACGCTCTTGTGCTTCTGCTACTTTTAGTTTGAAATTAATGAAGAGATCTAAGTATTCATTAATCTTTATTTCTGTAAAATCTTCGGGCTTGCCATGATTTTTTTGCGAATAGAGATAAATAAATTCATTGGCACTTACAGTTTTATTATTAACTGTAAAAAGAGGTAGCGGCTGAACAGGTTTGGCATTCTTTTGGCCAAATGACGTTATGCTAACGGTTAAAACAACAAAAAAAATCAGGTTACGCATTCCTTTTAGTAAACATTTAAAACATCCGCCAAACAACCTAGACAGGAGTTACCGCAAAAATACGAGCAGTATGGAGAATGACAAGCTTTGATATTTAGACTGTTTGCTACTAAGTCTAAGCACCCAGATATTTAATTATTTCATTAAAATTTTACTGCCACCATTGCCAGAAAATTTCTGCCAGCTTGCGGATAGTAATAGGCGACACCATCCCCATAAGTAGCTCCATTAGAGGAATACTTAACATCAAAAAGATTGTTCACAAGGAGACTCAATTCAATAGCTTTCATTCCTTTTGGCGTTAATGTGTAGTTAAAACTCATGTCGTTAATAAAATAATGCTCTAACGTCAGGCTTTCCGTTTGCGTATTGTCCAGGTATTGTTTTCCTACATATTTTGTAAGCAGGGTTGCTTTAAAGCTAGTGAAGGCATTCCACGTCAATTGACTCCCAGCTATCCATTTGGGAGATAAAATAATGGAGGTATTTTGCTTTTCATTCAATTTGGTTTCATCTACAACAAAATCTTTATTTTTATTCACGCTCCATGTAACGTTGGTATTCCATGTCCAGCGGTCAGTTACTCGCAGTACTCCTGAGAGTTCTACACCTGTCCGATAGCTCTTTCCTATATTTTCTCGAATGGGGTTCCCTACATTATCTAGTTTTCCAGTGAGTACCAATTGATCTGTATAGTTCATCATGAAATAATTAGCCTCAATTTTATACTTCTCTTGGTTTCTTCTCCAACCCGTTTCAATGTTGCCAAGTTTTTCAGCTTTTGGCTTTACGACTCCGTCTAAATAATCAGTGCGATTGGGCTCACGATTAGCAATAGCATACGAGCCATACAAGACGTCACTAGGTGAGAGAGAATAGCTGAGACCAGCTTTGGGATTGAAAAAGTTAAATATTTCGTTAATATCATATGGCATCAAATCATCATTAATGCCCGAAGTTTTGTAATCCACTGTCCGATATTGAAGGTCTACAAAAGCATTCACCGCAGTAGAAATTTCATAATTCCATTTTGCATAAATATTAAAATCATTTTTTTGTGAAACTCCATCATAATAGTGTTGCCGTATTTGTGAATTGGCAGCATACTGCCCCCAGATGATCTCTCCAAAATGCCTGGCGTGGCCATATTGATTAAACGCCCCACCAATTGCGAGCGATGTTTTTTCTTTTTCGTAATTAAATGAGAAGGTTGTTCCATAGAATTTATTATCAAGCCATCTGCGAACGATGAAGTCTCCAGAGGTAATGGTTGTATCCTTTAAAACAATGTCAGTTAAACCCAGGCTGGCAAATGAATTGTCTTGCTTGTATTGTTCATAATAGCCGCGGCCATATGTATAGTGTAGAGAAACATTTGCATTCCAATTGTCGCTCAACTTCTGCGTGAGGTGAACCTGATAGTGGTCTTGCCTATAGTCATCCACTTCGTTGTCATAATAATCTGTCACATTCCAGTTTGCATCATAAAAAGCACCTGCCGAATTAAACGTTCGGTTTGTCTTCATCGTCTCGCTGTCATTGCCATTCCATGATTGATAGGTTTTTTCATGCCCCCCGAAAGTGATGAATTTGACGATTGTTCTCTTACCATAATAGCCACCGCTTAGATAATAGGAGGAAAGGTCTGAGGAGGCCCGATCGACATAACCATCCGAAGTAATTCTGGAAACTTTGCCATCAAATGCCCAGCGATTGTTGATTAAACCAGTCCCTGCCTTCAGAGTATATCTCTGGGTATTAAACGAACCACCTACCAGTATTACTTCCGAGTAAGGATCAGTTTGCAAAGAATTCGTTTGTAAGTTAACACTGCCACCGAATGCACTCCCCCCATTAGTAGAAGTGCCCACTCCTCGTTGGATTTGCACACTTTGTGTTGATGAGGCAACATCGGGAATGTCTACCCAATAGGTTCCTTGTGATTCGCTGTCATTATACGGAATTCCATTGATGGTAACATTTATTCGGGTGGCATCACTTCCACGGATACGTAGGCCGGTGTAACCGATTCCTGTTCCTGCATCAGAAGTTGTTACCAACGAAGGGGTCCAGTTCAATAATTGAGGCATGTCTTGTCCAAAGTTTTGCTTCTGAAGAGCAAGTCCGCTTACATTGGTGAATGTAGTTGGCGTTTTATCGTTGGCACGCGTAGCATACACGACCACTTCATCTGTGAGTTGTGCGCTTTCTTCCAAAGTAAATTCAACATGTACATTCCCTGACACATTCACTATATGATGGAAGTCCACATACCCAAGAAACTTAATCAGTAAACTTATCTGTCCGTCAGGAATTCTAGTCAATTCAAACAGCCCGCGCTCATCCGATACAGCAATGCGATTTTGATTTTCAAGTTGAACGGTGGCACCAACCAACACTTCTTTTGTTTTCGCATCGCGAATAGTGCCGCTAACGATAGATTGAGCTTTCGAACCGAGCGAAAGTGCGCAGCACAATACGGCTACAGAAATTTTTAACATGATTTTAAGTTTTTTAAACCAGCAGGTCAATCGGGGAATTATCCTGCTTATGTTTAATTTTTACCTCCCTTCGTCCGCATTACCGGCATCAGGTTCTATGGGTATAATCTCAGCCCTTGTTTTAAGGCACCCCCCTTTATCTTTCGACAGTGCAAATGTAGTAAAGAATTTGAGATTCAACAGAATTAAGTGCTGCAACTTGGCACTTCTAATATTCCGTCCTTGAATTCTGGAATCTTGATTCTAACTTTTACTTTTGATAGATGGTTCAGGCTACAGTAAATGGAAAGACATTTGAGATTTCTTCCGATGAGAACGGTCACATCGTTAATGGAAGCCTCTTTCAATGGGATAAGGTTAGGATCTCCGATGGATATTTTCACCTACTTTATAAAAAAAAGAGCTATACAGCTGAAGTGGTAAGTATGGATCGAGCTACCAAAAAATTCACCTTCAAAATTAATGGAAGCAAGTATAGTGTTGACCTGAAAAACAAATTTGATTTGTTGTTAGAAAAAATGGGAATGAATAATGTGGCTGCAGGAAAAATCAATAATGTTAAAGCTCCTATGCCTGGCCTTATAATTGATTTGAAAGTGAAAGTTGGGGATGTTGTAAAGTCAGGAGATCACCTTCTTATTTTAGAAGCCATGAAAATGGAGAATATCTTAAAATCTCAAGGGGATGCAACCATTAAAACTGTAAAAGTGAAGAAGGGTGACACTGTTGAAAAGGGGCAGGTGTTAATGGAGTTTTAAGCTGGTTGGTCTTATCCAATTAACATTGTTACCCTTTTTAGCGTTTCATCTGGAGTTTGTCCATGTTGGATATTACTACGAATAGTATCAATTAATTCCTTCACATTAATTCGCGGATAACCAAACTTAATGGCGTAAAGAACGCATAATTTGGCCTCTTCATCATGAATAGCATTATCAACACTCATCATATGAACAAGATCAAATAACTGATTAAACTTTTCTTTTCTATCCGTTGGTACTTCAAACTTAATTCCCTCTCCATTCTTTCGGATATCTTTTAGCTGACCTTCAGAAATTCCATTTCTTTTGGCAATCGTCATGAGCAACGCATATTCGATGTCTTCAAAATTGCCATCAACGGCTGCCATTTCGATTAGATTTTTCATGTGGCTTTTGGCAGTGCTACCACCCATC
>JAENVX010000278.1 GCA_016650355.1 Bacteroidia bacterium
CCATAATAAAATCCAGTAATGTATGCAGTGCCAAGTCCTTGCTTACCTTTTCTTTCTAATAGATGCAACCGGGTTTCTGTTGATGTATTAAATTGATCTTGAAGCCCTCTTACAATTTCGGCAGTGCCATCAGGTGAGCCATCGTCCACTATAAGAATATCAAAAAGTTTGGGCAAATTGAAGACCGCTTCAATAATGAGAACAATGTTTTCCTTTTCGTTGAAGGTTGGGATAATGACAAGCGATTTATTCACGGATTTCACAGTTGGGCAAAACTAGATAAAAGCCCCTGATGCACCAATTTGGCAGGCTTGAAGTTTGAGGGTATTTTCGCAACGATGAAGTCAAAAAACAAGTGCATATTCCTTGATAGGGATGGCGTACTAAATAAAGATAATCCAAATTATACCTACCGCATTCAGGATTTTAATATTCTACCCGGTGTAATTGATGCCTTGTCCGAATTGAAAAACGCAGGATTTCTGTTAGTGGTAGTGACTAACCAATCGGGCATTGCCAAAGGTGTTTATACTCGGCAGCAAATGGAAGAATGCCATCAATATTTGCAAAAGGAATGTGGCAATCGGATTGATCATTTTTATTTCTCGCCTTATCATCATTCGGTCACGTTGTCGTTATTAACGAAACCTGGTACTTTAATGTTTGAAAAGGCGATTGCGAAATTCAATATTGACATTGAAACTTCGTGGATGGTTGGCGACCGTGGAAGAGACATTGCTCCGGCACGATTATTAGAAATAAAAACTATTCAAATAGGTGATGAAGTGGAGCAAGAAAATTTGGCTAATTATAGAGTAGACGATCTATTTAGCGCAACCAAAATTATTTTGAGACTAATGTGAGGAAAAAAATACTGACGGAACTATACTATAATATGTCAAGATCTATTAGCTCAATTGCTCGAATAGCTTGTCCGATTCCAAGGCAACTCACTTCGCCATTTCTAATTCCCTAACTTCTTTCGCCAACTTTTGTTGAACATCAAATGGTACCGGAGCAAAATCAGCAAATTGTTGAGAGAATCTGGCCCTTCCCTGCGACAATGACCTCAATGAAGTTGAATAACGATCTAGTTCAGTGAGAGGTGTTCGCGCTTTAATCACTTGATAGTTGCCATTGGCATCAACACCCATGATCATCGACCTTCGAGTCTGTAGGTCGCTCATTACATCTCCCATCATTTCTTCAGGCACCATTACCTCAAGGTCGTAGATGGGCTCCAGAAGTTGCGGCTCTGCTTTCATGAAGGCTTCTTTGAAGGCCATCATTCCGGCAATTTTGAATGAGATATCATTGGAGTCAACGGGGTGCATCTTGCCATCGTATACGATTACGCGCACATCGCGAACATAGGATCCTGTGATGGGGCCTTCTTCCATTTTTTCCATCACTCCTTTTAGTATAGACGGAATAAATCGCGCATCGATTACGCCACCTACTATGCAATTATAGAACACAAGTTGACCACCCCATTCCAGGTCAATCACTTCCTTACCACGAATGCTATGTTCAGTTGGTTCAGGCATACCCGGGTAATAGGGTTCAATTTTTAGGAAGACCTCACCAAATTGGCCAGCACCACCTGATTGTTTCTTGTGCCGATAATTTGCGTTTGAGGATCTGCGTATAGTTTCACGATAGGAAATTTTAGGCGTAACGAAATCTGCTTGAAGCTTATAAACGTTATCCAAAAACCACTTACATACTTGTAAATGAAGCTCGCCTTGGCCCGAGACAATAAGCTGTTTTAATTCTTTTGAATATTGAACAAGTACAGTGGGGTCTTCTTGGTGAATCTTATGCAGTACTTCACCAATTTTTTCATCATCATTTTTGCTTAATGCGATAACAGCCGTGCGTATGCGAGGCTCTGGAAATTCAATGGGCTTAATTGTAACGTCAAATCCTTTGGCGTGAAGTGTCTGGTTGGTATATGTATCTTTTAATTTCAAAGTAGCACCAATGTCACCGGCTACCAGTTTATCTACTGGGTTGCGAGTCTTTCCGTCCATGATAAACAGCTGATGGAATCGTTCTACCGATCCCGTCTGGCTATTAATTAATTCAGAAGTGGCTGTGACTTCTCCTGATATCACTTTAAAGAAAGAGAGTTTACCAAGGTTCGGTTCGAGATGCGTTTTGAAGACAAACAAGACAGCAGGCTTTGCGGGGTCAAATTGAATTTCCTTACTGTCTTCTCTAGTTTCTGGCTTTGCCTCTCGTGGCGATGGTGCTACATTGTCGATAAAACCCATCATTCTGCCGCTACCCATATTTTTTTTAGCCGACATCACAAATACTGGAAATATATCGTGATGAATCATTCCCAGTTTCAAACCTTGCCTCATTTCATCCTCGTTAAGCGTGCCTTTCTCAAAGTACTTCTCCATTAGCTTTATATCGTTCTCTGCGGCTTTTTCCACAAGTTCATTATGTAATAGTTTAGCTCTTTCCTTTTCAGCTTCGGGAATAGGCAGCTTTTCTGGTTTGCCTCCGTCTGCTGGAAACTTATAATAAGTCATTTTCAATAAGTCGATAATACCATTGAAGCCTTCGCCCTGATTAAATGGGTATTGCATTTGAGTCACTGCTGAGCCGAATCTTTTTTTGATGGAATCCAGCGTCTGATCAAAATCTGCTTTTGGATGATCGACCTGATTGATTGCAAATATGACTGGCTTATTGAATTGTTCTACATAATTCCATATTAATTCCGTTCCAACTTCCACGCCATGTTGCGCGTTCACAACAATCACGCAGGTATCGGCCACTCTCACCGATGAGATCATCTCACCGATGAAGTCATCAAAACCAGGGGTATCAATAATGTTAATTTTGTAATCTTGCCATTCCGTATGCATTGCGGTAGCGAATACTGAGTTACCGCGCTCATGTTCAATTTGATGATAATCGCTGACTGTATTTTTTCCTTCAATGGTTCCTCTTCTGTGAATGATACCGGCTTCAAACACCATGTCTTCAGCTAATACGGTTTTTCCAGATTTTGGCGCCCCAAGCAAGACAATGTTTTTAATATGTTTTTCATCAAAGACTTTCATAAACGATGTGGTTAAAGGTTAGCAATAGCAGACTTGCAATTCAAGCCTTGTAATTTTTCAAAGACCACCGTACATTTTCGTCAACCTTGAATATTGTGGGATGCAGGTGACTCTTGAATTTGTATAGAAAGATGCAAAAAATGAAGTTAAGATAGAAGTGTTTTTTGCTTTTCATTTTACTGATCTATATCATATTTCAATATGAGAGGGAATCAGGTGTTGGTATATCAACTGTACTCACTTTTGTGATTGTTTACTTGGGCACAAAAAGCGAATTCCCTAATTAAATAGTGCTGGTAAATGGTGCTGGATAGGAAACTGAACACATTAAATTTCTCAAAGAGATCATAAAC
>JAENVX010000279.1 GCA_016650355.1 Bacteroidia bacterium
AGTAAACTCAACCGATTAACCTTAGTTATTCTTGATTCGAATGGAAATAGATTATTCAATTCTAAAAATTAAAGGAGATTATAATAAATGGATATAAACGTAATACAAATAATAGTATAAATAAAAGTTAATGGGCCGCCTACTTTCGCGAAATCACGAAAGGAGTAGCCGCCAGGACCAAATATCATAAGATTAGTTTGGTATCCTACTGGTGTGATGAAACTACCTGAGGCAGCAAATGCAATGGCCACAAAGAATGGTGTATAGGGCAACTGCAGCTCTTGCGCCATGGACATAGCAATGGGAAACATAATTGAAACTGCAGCAGCGTTCGTAATAAGAGAAGTTAATATTATTGTGACTATAAATAATGCTGAGACAACACCAACGGGGCCAATCGATTTTGTTGTGGAGATAAGACCATGTGCAATGAGTTGTGCCGTACCAGAATTCTCAAGGGCAATGCCAATGGCCAGTGAGCAGACCAGTAATACTAGCAATGATAAATCCAGGTTGCGTTTTATTTCAACAATCGTAAGCACCCGTAATGATACCATAGCTGTAAGCAGAATAAGACAAACCGTGAAGAGGGGAATAAATCCAGTTATCCCCAGTAGCAAAATGAAGAAGCCAATGGCACCCACCCAAGGTGTCCACCATGGTTTATTAGAAATAATCTTTTGTGGAAGGGAAAGAAAGAAAAGATCTTTATGTCCAGTAGTATTTATTACTTGATCACCCGCCAAGAGAAGTAAAAAATCACCGCCCGCTAAATGCATTTCTCCAACTTGACCAGAAATTCTTTTACCATCGCGATGTATTGCAACTATAGATGCATTAAATCGATTTCTGAAATCAGTCTCTTTAATTCGAACGCCAATCAAATCTGAGCCGGAAGACACAACGGCTTCAATAAAATTGAATTCACCACGTTTCTCCATGCCGTCCTGCTTTGGAATGCTGAGGCCATTATCTTCGCGAATGAGATTATAAATAGAGCCTGTATTGCCCGAAAAAAATAATAAGTCGTCTTCTTCCAATACCTCATCGGGAGCAACCGGTGATATGATATCATCGTCCCGCAAGATTTCTACCAGAAATGTATCTCGTAGACTACGAAGTCCTGCATCGCGAACGGTTTTGCCAATAAGTGGAGATCCACGATACACCAAAGTTTCAACAATATATTCTTTAAGATTTTGCCGTACCGTGTCAATGTTTCCTTTATGATCTGGCAAAAGTTTGAAGGCAATGAAATAAAGATAAGCACACCCAACAATAGTTACGATGATTCCAAGAAAGAGAAAATCAGTAAATCCTAACGAAGGAAGTCCATATTCGGTAACCAACCCATTTAAGACCAAATTGGTAGATGTACCTATCACCGTTATCATTCCCCCCAGAATGGTGGCGAAGGATAATGGCATTAAAAATTTAGAGGAAGAGTTACCGGTCTTATCTGCCCAATCCTTCACATACGGTATCATAAAGGCCACAATGGGTGTATTATTTAGAAACGCTGAAATGGAAGCCGTCACGGTAATCATCCGCAATAGAAATTTTTTGGGTGAAAGACTTTTGCTGAACAATTTCACGAAAAACTCATCACCATAAATCATCCGCATACCTGCCGTAACTAGCATCAACAGAAAGATGATAATAATCTGTTGATTTGATAATCCCTTTAGTAATTCTTGTGGCGTAATTACATTCGCTAACATTAATATCATAGCACTGATAAAAAATGAAAGCGAGGGATTAAACCATTCCTTATACAAGGAAAGGATAAGAAAAAACACAACCGCCAAGGTAATTATCTGAGGGATTGCCATACCTGTTGTGTGCCTAATTTGATTGTTAGAATTCTTAATGCAATGAAATCAAAAAAATTACTAACTATTCTGAAAATTGATTCAGAATAGCTGGTATGCCTACGTGATAAAGACTAGTTAATAGATGAATGATCTGTTAAACCATTTCGCCCTTCATCAGGTGAACCAGCATCTCTTTGAAATTTTCCTTTTTATTTAAGTGTGGGAAAGGTTCATTCGGCACAGGCACTCCTAGGAATTTACAAAGCGGTTCCCAACCTTCACTGGCATCGAAAATGAGTAATTTATCGGCAGGAACAGACGCTTTAACATCTTCATGATGTTTGTTGAATAATTTTTCTGCTTCCACTTTATCCTGAAATTTCCCCTCAAAGGTGACTGCAAATATCCTCTTTTTTGCCAATTTCACACAGGCGATTACAGATCTGAGCCGTGGGTTAAGAAGGAGTTTGATAAGCATTCCTAATTTCTGTGGTAATGTCTGAGGACCGGCTTGCCAGACAGTGCTGTATACACTGGAGTGCCATTTTTCAAACGGCCTAGTTGTTAAAATTACCCTGGCATCCGGATATTGTTTCATGTGCTCCTTATACCAAGGATAACAAGGGAAGTCTACCGTTGCCTGATAACCCTTATATAATTCATCCCACTGTGTAGTTCCCGTTGATTCAAGTGTTTTCCAGTAATGAAGATTTTCAGGATGCACCAACAATTCTTTCATGTGGTAGGTCTTATTAAAACCTAGTTGCTCTAGGCATGCCTTAAGTGTGTTTGTTCCGGTGCGGGGCAGACCGGCTCCAATGATTTTGATTGACATATTGGGGTTTGGCTTAGGGTTGATACTATTCGTCAAGGTAATAAAACTATCGAAATTTAATAACTTAGCAAGCTCTCACAAAATTCGTTTCTCCAACATTCCAAAATATATACTTAGATTTAGCATTCCTATAATAGACTTGTAAATTAATTTGAATCAGTGACAAATTAAACCACAATGGAAATAAACCTTAACCTCTGTCTCTTCTTCTTGTTATTCTTTCCTCCAAAAGAGGAAAAGAAATAATCAAAGTTCTATATTCTAAAATATACTCATGAAAATGTCACGTCTGCTCCTCGCTTTCCTGGTTTCCACATTAGTCCTTTCGTCCTGTTCGGATAAAGAAAAACCGGAAGAAAATAATAAAGACCGCAACATGTTTGGTCATCGTATTCCCCGTGGCTTAACAAAAACCACTGAAGGACTTACTGAAGGTTATGTCATGTTTGCAGTACCTAATTCACCGTTTGTTTATCTCATCAACCGCAAGGGCGAAGTAGTTCATCAATGGAAAGCAAATTATGGTGCATTTAACCCATACCTTCAAGATGATGGATCCATTACCCTCGGAGCGCTTGATCCGGACTATCCTGTTTTTGGTGAAGGTGGCCCTTATGGGCGAATTCAAAAAATTAATTGGAATGGTAAGACATTATGGGATTTTGAATATGCAACCGAAAAGTACATTGTACATCATGATTTTGCGGTACTACCCAATGGAAATGTCCTAGCAATTGCTTATGAAGTTAAATCATATGAGGATGCAATTGCTAATGGTCGAAAGCCTGAGCTGACAGTGGCTGAAGGCCCGTGGCTTGAAAAAATAATTGAAATAGAACCACAAGGAAAACGAGGGGGTAAGATTGTATGGGAATGGCATCTTTGGGATCATTTGATCCAGGATCATGATGCAACAAAAAAAAACTATGGAAATCCAAAAGATCATCCGGAATTAATGGATTTTAATTTGGGACATCATTTGGAGCCAACAATTTCTGAGGACAGTCTGGACATATTGAAGGAAAAAGGGATGGCTGATAGAAATACAACTGTAGGTAATCGCGGATCCGGAATTTTTCATTTCAATTCAATAAAGTATAATGCTGAGTTGGATCAGATTGTTGTCAGTTCTCCATCAATGAATGAAATTTATATTATTGATCACAGCATAACAATACAAGATGCTGCTGGGCACATTGGTGGAAAATATAGCAAAGGAGGAGATTTTCTTTATCGTTGGGGCAATCCGAAAAACTATCGAATGGGTGATTCCACTAATCAAAAACTATTTGGCCAACATGATGCGCGTTGGATTGAGAAAGGTAAACCTGGTGCAGGTGATATCACTGTATTCAATAATGACATCTCCGGAAGGAAAGATAGTATGAATTATTCAGCTGTGTATGAGATTGCACCTCCTGTTAATGAAAAAGGAAATTATGTTGTTGAAGCCGGTAAACCTTTTGGTCCAGAGAAGCCTACATGGACATACGTAGCGGCTGATACCATTTCTTTCCACAGTAGTTTTATTTCGGGGTCACATCGTATGAAGAATGGTAACACCTTTATCAATGAAGGTGCGCGAGGAAGATTTATGGAAGTTACACCCGATGGGGAAATAGTATGGGAATATTTAAATCCATACAGAGGTGATATGCAAAAATTAAATGGCGACCCTGGAGATATTATGCCCATGACTTATTTTCAATTTCGATCAACATTTGTACCCGCAGATCATCCTGCCTTTGTGGGCAAAGAATTAAAACCACTAGATCCACAACCAAAACCTTTTAAGCTCCCACCATCACCACCAAAAGAGAAGAATAAATAATCAAGATTGGAAAATATTCGCGAAACACAACCCCACATGATGATGAAACTGAATATCAAGTTAATTTATCCGCTTCTTCTGTTTATTAGTGCATTACTTCTTACATCCTGCGATGATAAAAAAGATAAACCGACTGAAAATAAAGAAGACCCCAACATGTTTGGTCATCGAATTCCTCGAGGGTTAACTAAAACCTCAGAAGGACTTGTCGATGGATATGTAATGTTTACGGTTCCCAATTCTTCGTTTATTTATCTGATCAATCGCAAAGGTGAGGTAGTACACCAATGGAAAGGAAATTATAACGTGGGTATTTTGGGTGGTTATTTGATGGACGATGGCTCTCTAATACAATGTGCTGAAGACCCTGATTATCCGGTTTTTGGACATGGAGGTCCTTATGGACGAATTCAAAAAATTAGCTGGGAAAGTAAAATGATATGGGACTATGAATATGCCAACGAAAAAGAAATGGTTCATCATGATGTCGCAGTTTTGCCCAATGGAAATATTCTCGCAATTGCTTATGCGGCAAAAACCCATGAGGATGCGAGAACATTGGGACGCAAGGCAGAAATGATACCGAAAGATGGCCTCTGGTTGGAGAAGATTATTGAAATAGAACCACAAGGCAGGAA
>JAENVX010000280.1 GCA_016650355.1 Bacteroidia bacterium
CGGAAATCATTGAATACTAGTTAAAAATTGCCCCAACTCTTCTTAATCATGGGAAAGGGAGAGCACTTACGCTCATCCGTTTTCCGGATGGAATAACAGGAGAAAGCTTTTATCAGAAGAACAGACCAGAATGGGCACCCGACTGGCTTGAGTTTGTAAAACTTGGCAAGGAAGAAAAAGATTATATCGTTGCCACAGAGCCTGCATCGCTGGTATGGCTTGCCAATCTTGCAGCATTAGAGTTGCACCAGTTGCATAGTCGCAAACCAAATTTTGATTGCCCCGATTATATGGTGTTTGATCTTGATCCACCCGAGGGATATGATTTTAAAAAAATCGTTTTACTCGCGTTAGACCTGAAGGTGCACATCGAATCATTTGGATACACTGCTTTTGCTAAAACAACAGGTGGAAAGGGAATTCATATTTGTTGCCCAATAGAAGCAAGGTGGGATTTTCATACTGTATTTGAAACAGCGCAGTTAATTGCCAAACCCTATGTGGATAAGAACATTAATACCACCACCCTTCATATAAAAAAAGAAGCGCGAAAAGGGAGAGTACTCATCGATATATTTCGAATCAGGTCGGGGCAAAGTATTGTATCGCCATATAGTATACGTGGAAGAAATGGCGCACCTGTTTCCATGCCACTTTTGTGGGATGAGATTGCCAGACTAAAAAGTCCATTAGAATATAATATTAATACTGCACTTGAAAAAGTGATGGCCGATGGAGATGCCTGGGAAGGCATTGATGCCTATGCTGTTGAATTGCATACGCATCGAACCGTGAAAATATCTAAGAAATTGCCGATGTCTAAAAAACACAAGACACCAGAACAATTAGAAACGTATTCAAAAAAAAGAGATTTTAATAAGACTCCCGAGCCAACTGCAAGAGTAATTGAAGGTAGTGGAACAAGTTTTGTTATACACCGGCATCATGCTACAAACCTGCACTATGATCTTAGGCTAGAGCAAGATGGCGTTTTAAAATCGTGGGCTGTACCCCGTGGTATGCCTCCGCATCCGGGAGTGAAACGACTCGCTGTGCAAACAGAAGATCACCCCATGAAGTATTTGACATTCGATGGCAAAATTCCAAAAGGTCAATATGGTGCTGGAGAAATGTGGATTTACGCATTGGGGAAATACCAGATAACCAAAGACAAGAAAGATGGATTTTATTTCCGTCTAAGTAGTAAAGAGATATCGGGTGAATACCGCATCTATAAGATAAAAGCAAAAGAATGGCTGTTGGAAAGGGTGGACACCCCTCAGATCAATTACCTGCACGATACAATCGAGCCGATGCTTTCTGACATAGCTCAAAAGCCCCCGACAGATGATGAGTACATATACGAAGTTAAGTGGGATGGCATTCGGGCTCTTGTTACACTGGAGGATGGTCAGATAAAAATTAAAACCAGAAATCAGAATGATGTGACGAAACAGTTTCCAGAACTGCTGGAGGCAGACCAGGCCTTTCGTGCTACTTGTGGTCTGTTTGACGCAGAAATTGTTTGCCTCGATAATGAAGGCAAGCCCCAATTCAAAAAAGTTATCAATCGACTGATGAGCAACGGAGAGACGACTATCCAAAAGCTGGCGAAAACCAACCGCGTCTATTGCTACATTTTTGATTGCCTCTACCTCGATGGAAGAAGTTTAATAAACGAACCTCTTTTGAAAAGGAGGGAATGGCTGAAGGATGCAGTTAAGACGGACGGATCCTATCGGATAAGTGAAATAGCCGATGATGGACAATCTCTTTTTGATGCGGCACGCGAACATTCACTGGAGGGCATTATGGCGAAAGTCAAGAATGGAAAATACCTGCCTGGAAAGCGCCCTGATCTTTGGTTAAAAATTAAAGTGCGAAACACCAGGGAGTGTGTCATCATTGGCTACAATCCAGGAAAGGGTAATCGCGCCAAAACTTTTGGAGGCTTGCACATTGCGGAGCGAGATGGGGAAAAGCTAAACTACCGGGGCAAGGTAGGTACGGGTTTTGACGATGCGTTATTGAAAGAAATTTTTGTGGAGCTTAAAGAATTAAAGCCCTCTAAAAAACTTGTCTCTCAAAAAGTAATGGATGAAAAGACAAGTATTTGGGTAGAACCAAAATTGATGGTCGAGATCAGTTACGCCCAACTAACATCCGATAAAATGTTCCGCGAACCAGTGTTTGTAAGAATGCGGCCGGATTTAGCGTGATCCGATTATTGACAAATTTTCGAAATAACTCTTGATTCAATTACCTGTCCAAATTTCTTAGCTATTAGTAAATCTTCACACGCTTCTTTTTTCAATCCCAATTTATCTCTATCCAGTGCCCGGTTGTAGTAGGCCGCAGCATAGTTGGGATCGTAAAATATTGCGAGAGTATAGTCTTCAACAGCTTCGGCAAGCCTGTCCAGTTTAGTTAAAACATTGCCGCGATTAAACCAGGCTCTTTCAAAATCAGGTTTCAATGAAATGGCATTTGTAAAATCACCTAATGACCCTTCATAATCATTGAGTTTTTCTTTCACAATCCCGCGGTTGACAAGGTAATCCAAATCAGTTGAGTCAAGAGCGATAGCGCGATTGTATTCTGCCAGTGCCCCTTTATAATCGCCATTATTGAATTTATGATATGCTAACTGGGCATGTGGGTAGGGTAGTCTAGGATTTTGCTCAATGGATTCAAGCATCAATATCTCAGAATCTTTTGAACCTCCATAGGTTGCTGTAAGTACGCCCAAGTTATGGCGGGCCAAACTATTTTCAGGGTTTAGCTTAAGAGCAAGCTGGTAATCGGCAATTGCCCCCGGTGGATCATTATTGCCTTCCTTTGCCAAACCTCTGTTGACAATTGGGTCTGCATCTGTTGGACTTAAATTTATCGCTGAATCTAAGACAACAATAGCAGCCGGAAAATTTTTAAGCTTGATTTCTACCAGACCAAGGTAATTCAGGATGTAAGCTTTATTAGCACCTTGTGTGGTAAAAATCTTTATAGTTGATGATGAATGTAAATCCTGTTGAAAGAAGACAGTCGTGGTTTCACCAGCAGGAAGATTAAGTAGGTTTAAAAAATCTGTTTTTGCAAGATCATACAGACCGCTTTTGTAACGCAATGTTGCTCTGCTGAATAGAGCCTCGGCACGATCAGGTTTATATTCAAGATAGATATTATAATCAGTCAACGCTCCATCCATGTCACCAAGTTGTTCTCTCACCATACCCCTTGTGTAATAGGCTTCGGTAAAATGGGGATCAGACCTCAGGCATTCATTTAATAATTCCAATGCCAGTTCTAACTTTTTTTTTGATAAAGCTTCCTCGGCATCTTCATGGCATGCCCTGGCACTTCGTTTCGACTGAGCAATGGCTGCACTGGTCAAAAAAAGGAGCATCAAAAATAAGATCCTGGCCATCCGTTAAAGGTAGTTAGTTTGGTGCCTATTAAGTTCCGTTTATTAGGAACTTCTAATTCAAAATTGTTGCAATCCTAGCAACATTCAGACATGTTTTATAGTTTTTCAAGGGTAAATTCCTCCTCATTGCGGCAGAAATGAGGCATCGCCAAAATCCTTTAAATAGTTTTGATTAATAATTCATTATCAATATTTTAGCACTGGTATATTAATTTTTTAAACTAACTAGTATTTATTCCCATGAGAGCCATTTGGAAGGGTCACATTCAGTTTTCACTAGTCACCATCCCGGTAAGGATTTACAACGCAATCGATACGGGGCAATCGATAAGTTTCAACCTACTTACAAAGGAAGGGCACAATCCAGTTAGCTATGAGAAAAAAGATAAAGTAACGGGTAAGCCATTACGCACAGAAGACATTGTGAAAGGATTCCAATATGAGCCAGGTCAATTTGTAATAATGGAAGAGGAGGATCTCAAGAAAGTAAAATTAAAGAGTGAGAAAGTAATAGAGATTGAGGGATTTGTGAAATCAGATGAAGTGCATCCGACTCTTTTTGAGGCGCCTTATTTTATTGGCCCCGATGGTGATATAGCAGCTAAGACATATGGGCTGCTTTGTCATACTTTAAAAGAAAGTGGGAAGATTGGAGTAGGCAAGGTTGTTTTACGTGATCGTGAAACACCTGTGCTGATCACTCCACATGAAGGCGGTGTGTTAATGTATCGGTTGCGCTATCCAAATGAAATCAGAAAGATGAGCGAAGTGCCACAGCTTTTGGAAGTTAAAGCTGATAAAGAGCAACTCAAACTTGCAAAAACCCTGGTAGATTCTATGACAACTAAATTTTCTAAGATAGAAATGAAAGATCACTACTTTGATGCATTAAAGGCGATGATTGATGCTAAGATCGCTGGTAAAGAAATTGTAATGGTAACACAAGAAGAACCCAAGGTTGTGGATATTATGACTGCTTTAAAGGCCAGCATAGATGCCGCAAAGAAAAAGCCAATGGAGAAAGCCAAAGGTGCTGCCTTGAAAAAAGAGAAAGCTGAAGCTAAGAAGATAGTGAAAAA
>JAENVX010000281.1 GCA_016650355.1 Bacteroidia bacterium
GAGGCAGGAACTGAATATCTCTTAATCCTCAACCTCGTAGCAATATTCCTTCAAATAATCACCCGCATCGTCATTGCCCAGATAAAACGCTTTGTTTAGACAGCTGCAGCCAGCATCCAAATTCTTTTTTTCAACCAATGCCACACCTTTGTAAAACAGAGCCGTTGGGTTTTGGGGATCGAGACGCAATGGAATGTTAATATACTTCAATGCCAGGTCATACTCATCCTCCTGTAAACAGAATGAGGCTGCATAAAAATAGGCAGGCAAATAGTTGACGTCCAGTTCGATGGCTCGATTCATGGCCATCAATGCACTGTCTTGTTGGCTCAAGTTGTAATAAGCCATCCCAAGGTACGTTTCAATTTCTGGATCCGTTTGATATTGCTTCACAAAGAAAATATCTTGCTTAGCCAATAGGTATTCGCCTTTGTCGAGATATAAGGCTGCCCTCCACCGTAGCAATTCAGGATCACCTTGGCGGATATTAATAGCTTCCTGTAGATCGATCAATTGATTTTCATCATCATCGAGCTCACGATACAAGAAGGCCCGCAACAAGTGAGCTTGTGAGGAGCTAGGGTATGCAGGAATAAAAACGTTAATGTCCTTCAGCGCGTTCTCAAACTGACCTAAACTATAATAACAGATTGCTCTTTTATAGACGGCACCAAACACAGATTCATCTTTCAGTTTAGAAGACTTAATAATCTTGGTGTAGATCTTTAAGGCACCTTCAAAGTCTTGTTTATTAAGTAAAGTGTCTGCTTCCACTTCCCAAGCCTGCCACTTTTTATTTTGCGCCTGCGCCAGGTTGAAACAAAAAACAAAACAAATTATCCCAAAGAAGATTATTCGCATCAAATCACAGATTTGCTATAACCACTTTCAGCAACGAACTTATTTGCTATAACGCTTACGCTCGTTTTCGTTCAAATAAATTTTCCTTAATCGAATAGATTTTGGAGTGACTTCAACATACTCATCAGCCTGAATATATTCCAACGCTTCTTCTAAAGTATGTTTCAATGGAGGAGCAATTTTCATCTTCTCATCAGAACCAGAAGCGCGCATGTTAGTAAGCTTTTTGGTTTTAGTAACATTTATTACTAAGTCTCCGCTACGGCTATGCTCACCGATAACCTGACCTTCATAAACAGATTCCCCTGGGTTGATAAAAAACTTTCCCCTGTCTTGCAAATTGTGCAAGCTATACGGA
>JAENVX010000282.1 GCA_016650355.1 Bacteroidia bacterium
ATCCTCTACCCTGCGCCAAATTTGTGCGGCCTGTGTTCCCTCCAACATTAATTTTCTTAAATACGATTGGAAGAGAGAGAGCTGGAATCTGTTTTTTGTGGGCGGAGTATTTATTGGAGGATACCTGGCTGGCAATTTATTTGGAAATCCCGAGCCTGTAGCTGTGAGTACAAATGCTGCCATTACTATGAGCAGTTGGGGTGTTGCTTCCTTTAATGGGCAAATGCCCGAAACACTTTTCAATTTCTCAAGTCTGTTTTCACTTAAAGGATTTATTTTAATAGTAGTTGGAGGATTTCTGGTGGGCTTCGGCACACGCTATGCCGGAGGTTGCACATCAGGTCACGGCATCTTTGGACTTTCAACATTGCAATGGCCATCGTTAATCGCCACAGCACTTTTCTTTTTAGGAGGGATCATTGTGAGCAATTGGGTACTTCCATACATTCTTCAATTATAAGCAGATGAAAAA
Source organism: Bacteroidia bacterium (assembly GCA_016650355.1). GTDB lineage: Bacteria > Bacteroidota > Bacteroidia > Cytophagales > Cyclobacteriaceae > ELB16-189. The sequence goes on from JAENVX010000282.1 coordinate 473, forward strand.
TATCAAATTCATTTTAGCGGGCATTTTCTTTGGCATTGTATTGACGAAAGGTGAGGCCATCTCGTGGTATCGTATGCAAGAAATGTTTCACTTCCAAGGCTTCCACATGTTTGGCATTTTTATGACGGCCATTCCGGTTGGAGCTATATCGGTTCTGCTGATAAAAAAATTCAACATCAAAACATCGAAAGGTGAAGCGGTATCTATTCCTGACAAACCATTCAACAAAGGAATTATTTTTGGTAGTTTGATTTTTGGTTTTGGTTGGGCATTGACTGGAGCTTGTCCCGGACCACTTTATGCACAACTCGGATCAGGAGTTCTGGTAACGATCGTTACCATAGCAGCAGCTCTGTTTGGAACGTGGACGTATGCACTGGTGAGAGAAAAGTTGCCGCATTAAGATTTACTTCTTCATCACTTCCTTCTATTAATAATCATCAATGGCGATATAATTTTTGCTTGAAAAATCTGGCGATTGTTATATCTTACTTTCTAAAATAATCACCACATGAAAAGAACCTCACTTGTCATTTCACTCCTCTTTCTTTTTGTCAATTCGTACTCTCAAAAGGCTGCACCTTCTCTCGCCAAACAAATACAAGACTTTGACACTTATGTGGAACAATCCAGAAATAGCTGGCAAGTGCCTGGTCTTTCAATTGCTGTGGTTAAAGATGGGAAAGTCATTTTCAAAAAAGGATATGGCGTGAGAGAACTGGGTAAACCCGATAAAGTAGACACACAAACATTATTTGCGTGCGCATCCACCACCAAAGCCATGACCGCTACGTGTATGGGAATGTTAGTGGATGAAGGAAAAGTAAATTGGGACGATGCCGTGATCAAACATCTGCCAGACTTCAAACTATACGATCCTTATGTTACGCGGGAATTAAAGATCAGAGATCTGTTCACACACAATAGTGGAGTAGGCAATGCCGATTTTTTGTGGGACATCATGGATATTTCTTCCGATGAAATACTAAGAAAAATGGCCGAGGTGAAACCCAGTTATTCCTTGCGATCAAGTTTCATCTACCAGAATATTTTTTATCTCGCTGCTGGCAAAGTCATAGAAAAAGTAAGCGGACAGCCCTGGGAAAAATTTATTGCCTCACGAATTTTTGAGCCACTGGCAATGACCCGCACCGTGCCCATGCGGAAAGATGTAAAAGATCCCAATCAAACATCCGCTCACTTTCTAGTCCATAATTCCATCACGGTGATTGAACTAAGTAGCGCTGATGTTATTGCGCCTGCTGGTTCTGTATGGTCATGTGCCGATGATATGAGCAAGTGGATGTTGTGCATGCTGGATAGTAGCAAATATGAAGGTGGAAAAAGACTGGTAACAGCCAAGACTTGGATGGAAATGCTGAAGCCTCAGGTGATGGTAACGGCTGGTGAGTTCTACCCCACTGCGCAATTGACCAAACCGAATTGGACAACATATGGACTTGGATGGTTCCAACAGGATTACCGAGGACACAAAATAAATTTTCACACAGGTAGTCTCTATGGTGCCATTGCCTTCAATGGGCAACTACCTGATGAAAAACTTGGGGTATACATCTTCGGCAACTATGACCATGCCGAAGTTAGGCATGCGTTGATGTATAAAGCATTCGATCACTTTGCATTGGGAGGCACAAGAGATTGGAACACCGAGTTTTTAAAATTGTATCGTGACTTAAGATCAAAGAATGAAAAAGCAGTCAAAGAATTTGAGGGGAAACGTGTATCAAATACTACCCCTACTTTGCCTCTTGAACAATATGCTGGAAAATATACCGATCCGCTTTATGGGGAACTGGAAGTAATTGTTCAGAACAAAAAACTATTGATCAATATCAATAACCGAATAAAAGCAACTCTTGATCATTGGCATTATAATACCTTTCGTGGTGAGTATGACAAAGCCTGGAACGG
>JAENVX010000283.1 GCA_016650355.1 Bacteroidia bacterium
AAGGACATTTTTTATTGCCGAACAAAACTTTCCAATTTTTATAGGATTTATGAAACCTATCCCTCTACTTTGAAGTTATCTTAAGCACAGTGAAAAACTATTTTGCCATAGCGTTAAACTGTGTTTACCTGATCATGACAGAGGGGGGGTGGCTAAAACCACCCACCGCTGCATGGGCAGGTATAACCCCCCTGCATTTTCCCCCTAATCAGCTTCAAGAAATTAGCTGGAAAGCTTGTGAGATCAATAAACTTTGATGGGAATGGAGACCTTTACCTTTTCCCAATAAATATTTATCTCACCTTCTTTTTTGGTGTTTTCCTGAATGATATATTGAAGTCTTTCCTGATTCAATTCTTCTTCCTCTTTCTTAACCAATACCCTTACAACGTCATCTTTTTGGCTGTAGTTATCCGTTAGGTGCTGGTCCCACTTTTTATTGATGATAACTGTCCATTCTTCTTTTCCGGGAATTGTGAAGAGCGCATATTTTCCAGGAGTAAGGCTCACGCCTCCAATTTCAATTTCTTTATTGAAATCTATTCTTGTAGCACGATGTGCACCAGTGACCCAAACATTGTCAACTGGAACCAGTCCTCCCCAAATTACACGTCCACGAACGGCTGGTGAGTAATAGGAAATAGAAATATTTGTTGTGCCGATCGTGCCCATTGCTTTGGCTTTTAGGCTGCCCTTCAGCGTATCAGTAACAGTTTGCTTTTCAATTACCCTGAGATCCTCTTGAGTTTTTGATGTAGATTCTGTTGCATTTCCTTCACGCTCCGAAGTTGAACAATTTGAATGAAGAGCAATAAGAATTAAGCACCCAATAAATGTTTTCATAGAGGATATTTTTATTAAGAGGTTTATAATTTTAAACTCGCGACTTTAATATTTTTTTCTACATCATCAGTCCAAGCAAAAATCAATTTGTTTCCAGACTTTGTCATTTGAGGAAATCCACTCGAACGGGATTCTGAGGAGGATGCAACGGTTATTGAAGGTTCCAATTTTCCATCGCTATGTACTTTAGCAACCTTAATCTTAGTGCCTTCCATCCAACTCACTACAACACTCTGGTTATCGATCATAACGATGTCCACTCTTCCAATCGCGCTTCCCTCATCTACTCGGGTAGGGTTGCCGAAAGTGGCGCCACCATCAGTTGAGAAAACGACATTTGCTTTTGAGGTATCCGATGCGGCCGAGAACCAGGCAACGGCAACACTATTTCCATCTGCTACTACTCGTGGTCCATTAACAGGACAGCCTGCAATTTTCCAATTGTCATTATGTATTGCTTTCGGTTCTGTCCATTGACCATCAATTAATCTGACAATGGACATATCTCGAATTTCTTCGTCTGATCTGTCTCGGTAAATAACCACGGGGCCACTTGTAGTAATGGCTGCAGTTGTTTGGCAGCAATCACACGTTTTGTTATCGAGTTCCCACTCGTTAATTTTATTACCCACAGAATCAATTATTGCCGCTCTGAGACTCATGGATCCATGATGACCTTCATGATGATTCATTCCTTCCATAGCTGTGTTCCTGCCATCCAGCCAGGTAACAAAGAAATTTTCTCCGTAGGGAAGAATAGTAACAAATCCATGTTCTGCCTGCTTTTTGTCGTCATGTAGTATAAAGGGCTCCTTCCAAGTCTTTCCTTTATCTGCTGATGTCGTAAGCTTTATATCATAAGCGTATGTACTCTCACCGCTTTTATCTAGAAAATGGGCAACCATCTGCTCACCATTGGCAGCAATCATTGGATAGTCTGCCCAATTCACAAACCAGCCGTTGCCTGAAGCAATGGTTAAGGGTTCAGCCCATTTATCATTATCCAGGATTGATAATTTAAGTATTGATTTCTCCTCACCTTTCTCAACCCAGGATAGGTAAACTGTATTGTCCTTATCAGTAAACAAGAATGGCTCTGCGCTGTTTGGTTTTGAAGGTGATGGGATAGAGTTGATCAAATGAATTTGAACATTCTCCTTTTTATTTTGTGAACAGGCGATAGCTGCGAGACTTAGTAGTAGGAAGTAGAAATTATTTTTCATTGTCATTCATAATTTGAGTAATCAATTCCAAACTGCTTGGACTGTCCCAATTTCTTGAACCAGCTTCTGAAAATTTTAGCTCCCCCTCTGCATTAAAAATATACGTAGTGGGTAACGCCTGAATATTTAGTTCCTCCAGGTTTTCAAGGTGAACATAATGAAAGGCATAGCTCTGCTTCTTTTTAAATTTCTCAATTTGATCAAGCTCTTCGTTTGAAGCAAATAGAAAAATTATATTGTCATCTTTCAACTGGTTTTGCAACCGTTCAATAGACGGCATCTCCTGAAGGCAAGGCTTACACCAGGTGGCCCAAAAATTGATAAAAATTGTTTTGCCTTTATATTGATCCAGGTCAATGTCTTGATTATCCAACTCTTTTAGTTTGACTTTGGCAACGCCTTTTACTTTGTCAGTTGTTGAAGCCGGCTGGTCTTTTGTTACTCCTCCACAGCTGGCAAGAATAATAAGCAGGGGATAAAATAGTTTTCGAAACATTGAGGATAGGCTTTTTGTTATTGGTCTCAGCATTTAAATATGCTTTGTCTGCAATCTAAGGCTATTTCCTATCACTGAAACTGAACTCAAACTCATAGCAAGGGCTGCCAACATAGGACTTAATAACAAACCGAAAAACGGAAACAATATACCTGCTGCAATTGGTATACCTACAGCGTTATAAAAAAATGCAAAAAATAAATTCTGCCTAATGTTTCGCATTACCTCTTTGCCTAATTTTCTTGCCCTGATTATTCCTTGTAAGTCCCCTTTTACCAACGTGATTCCTGCGCTGTGAATAGCAGCATCCGTACCAGTGCCCATGGCGATACCTACATTTGCTTGCGCCAATGCCGGTGAATCATTAATGCCATCTCCAGCCATCGCAACGATCATGTTTTGTTTCTGAAGTTCTACTACTTTATTAAGTTTATCTTCCGGTAGATATTCTGCTTCGTACCCATCAAGGCCTAGCTCTTCGGCCACGGCCTTGGCAGTGTTTTTATTATCGCCAGTCAGCATCATTACTTTAAGCCCTTGTTGTTGCAATTCACGAATGGCGCTTTTTGAATTTGGTTTGATTGGATCTGCTGCACTTAAATAGCCAGCCAGTTGATTATTGATTACGACAAACATTACTGTTTCGCCTTTCGATTGTCTATCCTCTATCTCCTTTGAACTTAAATTATCCAAAATTAAACCTTGTTCTTTGATCAGTTTAGCATTTCCAACTGTCACTTTGTTTAAGTTAATGGTTCCAGTAATCCCGTAACCTGTAATAGATTCAAAACTTTCTACCGAATTCAGGGTAAGGTTTTTATCTTTGGCAGCCTTAATAATTGCTTCAGCCAAGGGATGCTCGCTGTTGCTTTCTAACGATGCTGCATTCTGTAATATTTCAGCTTCACTAAATAAAGTGTTAAAACTTTTGATTGCTCTAAGCGAAGGCTTGCCTTCAGTAATGGTTCCAGTTTTGTCAATGACAAGTATATTAACCTTTTCCATCTCTTCAATCACTTTCGCCTCTCTAATCAACACGCCCACAGTAGCACCCAATCCCGTGCCTACCATTACTGACATAGGTGTTGCCAACCCTAAAGCACAAGGACATGCAATAATAAGAACAGTGACTGCATTTGCGAAAGCAAACACAAAGGCTGGCTCAGGCCCCCATATTGCCCAAGTTATAAATGATACAATTGAAATACCCACAACAACAGGAACGAAAAATTTCGAAATCCTATCGGCCATATTTTGTATAGGCGCTTTAGATCTACTTGCCTTATTTACCATATCAATTATCTGAGCAAGCAAAGTATCAGCACCAACTTTCAAGGCTTTTATTTCAAAACTACCCGTACCATTTATGGTGCCCCCCACAACAGAATCTCCCTCGGTTTTTTCCACAGACATGGATTCACCGGTGATCATTGATTCATCTACAGAACTGTGACCTTTTATGACTATTCCGTCAACTGGAATTTTCTCTCCTGGTTTTATTTTTAATAGATCATTTAATTTGACATTCTCCAATGGAATTTTTTGTTCTTGTCCATTTCTAATGACTGTCGCCTCAGGTGGCACCAAATTCAATAGTGCGCGTATAGCGCTATTTGTTTGTCCATGTGCTTTTAGTTCCAGCACTTGGCCCAACAGTATTAGTGTAAGGATGACAGTAGCGGCTTCAAAATATAAATGCACTGCTCCATCCATTTTAAATTGATCGGGAAATA
>JAENVX010000284.1 GCA_016650355.1 Bacteroidia bacterium
GGCATGGAAGAGGTCATCGGTTCGACTCCGATATTCTCCACTAAGCCTGAATTTTTTCAGGCTTATTTTTTTTCAGCCAATGTCCTCATTGCTCTGACTCGATCTGGATCTACAGTACGTACTTTAAACTCAGCACCTTCGTCTGAACCCATCCCCTCAATATCTTGGTTTCGATAGATCATCTTGCTTTCGCGGAAAGACATTGCTGAGAAATGAATTTCGGTAGCTCTTGATTTATCCAAAATCTCCTGAACGGTATCTTCATTTACCCCTGAACCAGGCATGATGGCAATCCTTCCGTTTGCTTTCTTTAGTAATTCTCCAATAAGCTCAGCACCCTTTACAGCCTGTGCCTGTTGACCTGCTGTGAGAATCCTATCAAAGCCAATCTCAATGCAATCTTCAAGTGCCTCAAACGGATCGCGCGTCATATCAAATGCACGATGACAGGTAACTTTTAATGGACGGGCTTTAGCAATTAATTCTTTGCATCGAGTTTTATCAAGCGTTCCATCGGGATTCAATATCCCGAACACTACGCCATCTACACTTATTTTCTGGCATTGTGCAATATCGCGTTTCATACAATGAAATTCGTAGTTGGTGTAATGGAAATCTCCACCTCGAGGACGGATCATTACATACACATCCAGACTCACATTTTGACGCACTGCTTCAATGGTTCCATAGGATGGCGTTGTACCTCCCTCACCTGGATTGTCACAAAGCTCAATTCGATCGGCACCGCCCTCCTGGGCTTTAAGCGCTGATTCAATGTTATACACAACTATTTCACAGATCATAAATATTATTTTCTATATATTTCCGTTAGAAGTCAAAGCTTTAAAAATGAGAAACTATCTACTTTTTACAAGTTTACTTTTTTTTAGTTCTGTTCAAGCACTAGCCCAAAACTCAGATAGTATCGCAATCAAAAAATATTATGAGGCAAATGCAATCCTTTGGCTCGGGAAAACAAAATACTTTAAGAACAATCAATCCTTTCCTCTTAAACAACTAAAAACTGAGATTAAGTTTTCACCTGATGCCACTTACGAGTTTGATCAGTACAGACGAAACCTAAAGATATTAATGGCTAGCATTATTGCAACAGAAGTACTAGCAATCTCATCAATTCTTGCAATTGATCCTTATGTCAAGTTGGGATTGCTGGGTGGTTCATTGATCACTCTATCGATCGCTTTGCCTGCAAATTCCAAAACATGGGCGCACCTGAACAGATCAATCTGGTTACACAACAGGGATATTCTTTTGCGATGATCTACTTTTTAATAATAACTCTTTGCTTCAAAAAGTTTGTTCTCAACCTCAGGTGATCGAACAGCATAGGTAAATCCTTTCTGTAGGGCAAAGGCTCCGTACTCTCCATCTTTATTCAACGCTAGAAAACCTACTTGTATCTCTTTGGACTTTACGGGCTGATTCTTTACAATCCTCGCTACAGCTTTTTCACAAGCCTCCTGTGGAGAGTTTCCTTGTCGCATTAACTCAACCACTAAATGTGACCCCACAATTCGAATTACCTCTTCACCAACCCCTGTTGATGTGGCTGCACCAATTTCATTATCCACAAAAAGTGCCGCGCCAATGATTGGTGAGTCCCCCACCCTGCCTCGCATCTTGTATGCCATGCCGCTTGTTGTGCACGCACCAGATAAATTTTGTTTTCCATCTAAAGCAACTATGCCAATGGTATCATGGTTCTCAACATTTGCTATCGGTTTATATTGTGCCGTTTTTAACCATTCCTTCCATGCCTTTTCTGAAGCTGGTGTCAAAAGTTTTTCCTTTTTAAATCCATTATCCAAAGCAAATTGCAACGCGCCATCACCAACCAAAAAAACATGTGGTGTTTTTTCCATCACCTTTCTTGCCACCGAGATCGGATGAACAATATGTTCAAGGCAAGCCACTGCTCCGCAATTAGCAAACTCATCCATAATACACGCATCAAGTGTAACCCGCCCGTCTCGATCAGGCAAACCACCCAAACCGACAGAACTTTCTTTTGCATCTCCCTCCGGAACACGCGCACCTGCTTCTACTGCATCCAAAGATCTTCCACCAGAAGACAATATTTTCCATGCTTCCAGATTTGCACCCAAACCAAAATTCCAGGTAGAAACTACTACTGGCTTGGTTGCAAGCTTAGATTTGAATCTGGCAAATACTTTGGATAGAGGTGCAAATGAAGCGAGCGTTCCTAACTGAAGAAATTTTCTGCGTGTACTCATATCTTGCTTATGTTTAATCCTTAACTAGGAAATTAATCAATTATTCTTCTGGCAACCCTGAAGCGTTTCTCGTAATACTCCGTATATAAATTGGTCTCTATCACGCCCACAGAGGTAGAGGCATGAATGAATTTTACATTTTCTTTTCCTTTCGCTTCGGTAACAATACCAACATGTGTTATCTCTCGTCTTTTCTTTCCGGTGGCAAAAAACACCAGGTCTCCCGGACGTACCTTCTTCATCTTCACTTTAACTCCTACTTCAGATTGAGCTTCTGCTGTACGAGGCAGGGTAAGGTTGATTGCCTGGAAGGCATTTCCTGTAAGTCCGGAGCAGTCCAACCCAGAGCGGGTGGCACCTCCCCACTTATAAGGTGTTCCCGTAAACGTTCGCGCTGTCTTAATAACCTCCTTTACTTGCTGATCTCTGATTCTGGCTTTACGCGAAGCACAGCTACTGGATATAATTAAAATGAAGATAAAAAGTCCGAGCCTGTAAAAAGGTAATTGCGTAATTTTGAGGCTTGAAAAGAAACTCATATACAAGACAAAGTTACATTATTGATGGCACACACTAAAGAGATGGAGGCAATTGCTTCTGTTGGCATTCAAGTAGATATCATAAGCCAATTTGAGGCCATAGTTGGCAAAGAAAACCTAATTCTGGAAGAAGAAGCGCGTCATGAATATTCTCATGACAGAACAGAAAAATATTCATTCATGCCGGATATAGTACTAAAACCGCGAAGGCCGGAAGAAATAAGTTCCATTCTCATTATCTGCAATAAATATAATCTACCCACCACGCCACGTGGTGCAGGTACAGGCTTAAGTGGCGGTGCTCTTCCTATAAAAAAGGGTGTTGTTATTTCAATGGAGCGATTCAACAAGATTATAGAAATTGATGAACTGAACCTTCAGGCTACTGTGGAACCAGGCGTAATCACTGAAGTGTTTCAAAATGCTGTTAAAGAAAAAGGTTTATTCTACCCTCCAGATCCAGCAAGTCGTGGCTCTTGTTATCTCGGAGGAAATCTTGCAAATAACTCTGGTGGGCCAAAAGCTGTGAAGTACGGAGTCACCCGCGATTATGTTATCAACATGGAAGTTGTGTTGCCAACAGGCGAAATAATATGGACAGCTGCAAATGTTCTGAAAAACTCTACTGGTTACAACCTCACTCAATTGATGTGTGGCAGTGAAGGCACATTGGGTATCATCACCAAAATCGTATTCAAGCTTAGGGGTTTTCCTCAGAAAAATGTTTTGATGATGATTCCCTTTAGCACAAATGAAGAAGCCTGCAGGGCGATCTCTGCCATATTTGTTGCGGGGATCACCCCTTCGGGGATGGAATTTTTTGAGCGCGAGGCCGCTGCTAAAACATTTGAATATTGTGCTAAAGTTTTAAACAGCCCCATCACAACAACGTTGTCGGAAAATATGAATGCTTACGTGTTGTGCGAATTAGATGGTAACGATGAGGAAGTACTGATGCGCGATGCGGAACGAGTGATGACTGTAGTGGAGAAGTTCGAAGTAGGCGAAGTGCTATTTGCAGAAAGCACGGCCCAAAAAGAAGAGCTTTGGAAGATCCGCAAAAACATTTCACCGGCCGTAAATTGGTATACACTCACTAAATCAGATGATGTTGTGGTTCCTCGTTCCAAAATGCCCACATTAATTTCTGGAATTAAGGAGATTGGCAAGCAATACGGATTTAACACTGTTTGTTTTGGACATTTGGGTGATGGTAACTTGCACGTGAACATTTTAAAAGAAAACATAAGCGATGAAGATTGGGAAACTAAAATTCCTGAAGGTATTGGTGAGATTTTTAAACTCACTGTGAAACTTGGTGGAACACTTTCAGGAGAGCATGGTATTGGGATAGCCAAGCGTCCGTACATGTCAATTGCCATGAGCGAAGTGAACCTGAACCTGATGCGTGGAATTAAAAAAGTATTTGACCCCAATGGGATATTGAATCCAGGTAAAATATTCTAGTAAAACTATTTTAGAGTTATTAGATATTCCGCAAGGTCTGCAAGATTTTGCTCTGACAACTCCAGAAAGGATGGTCGTGGCATTACGCTATTTTCCTGTTGTTTCTTTGATATAATATCGGATACTGCGATTACGTGTTTTTTACTAACAAGATCTTTTACGACAATTGCTTCGTCACCATCTGATACCAAAAAGCCGTAGACGGATTCGCCAGATTTAGTGGTGATAAGCCACGATTCATATCCAAAGACTATAGCGGCCGATGGATTAATTATAGCATCCAACAACCCTTCTCGGCTGAACTTTTTGTTAATCTCAGTGAGCTCTGGTCCAATGTCACTACCATCCTTACCCACTCGATGACAGGAGATACAATTCTTTGCAAATAGAGCCTCGCCCACAATCGCATTCGGCTTAAGGCTTGTGATTGTTCCAATTGCATAAGGTCGATCTGAATCAGATGCTTTAAAATAATTTGAAGCTTGTCTGCGAACAGATTGATCCGGATTCTTAAAAATGAGTTCCTCCACAAAAGGATAAAAACGCTTGTCCAATTTGTTTTCGGCCACCATGCCAATTAACATTTGCCCTCCAACGGGATCTTTAGCCATGCTCTGCACGCTCCATTTCTTTTCATCAAACGGCAATTGCTCATCATCAATTCTACTTTTCTTAACCAACATTGCTGCAACTTGTCGCTCGTGTTGAGTATCAATACCCGTTTTCTTCCAATCAACTAAACTAAACCAATCATTACTTTGTCGAAAGGATACCCAATAGGTTGCTCGCTCAGCAACATCTTTAAAGGGTGACTTGGTAAGGTCAATCATGGTTTGGGCAGACGACCGAGTATTAATAAACGCCAACGCTGTCAATGCCTCCGATCGTTCTTTATCGTTTAACAAACTTGAGGTTGCTCTAATTTTCAAGTCTGACACTGACAAGGAAGGATGCAAGTCGAAAACCATTGAAGACAACGTCTTATTCCATCGATCGGGTTTTCCATCCTCGCTTTCAAAAATTTTTTTTAATTCAGGATAGATCTCATCTTCATGACCTGCCAATGCCGAAGTCAACGTAACTCCATTCCAATCATCTTCCCCATCATACTGCTTGATAAGCGTAAGTAGAATGTGTTTAGTGTTTCCAAATGGAAGGTCGCGCAATGCAATAGCCACTTCCCTACGAACAAATGGTGATTCATCATTAGAAAGTTTTTCTGCCATTGTAAGTATGTCCTTCTCAGCCAATCGCAATGCTCTAAAGGCGGTAGCCCGAATGAGTGCATCAGAATCATCTAACAATTTATTAATCTGCTGTCTTCCGTTCTCACCCAGTTGTGCTAACAACCAAATTGCTCTCGCCTGGTGATAGGGGTTTTTACTTTCAAGCAGTTTGTCCACAGATTCAACTGCCTCATCTCCACTCTGTTTCAATTTTTGAAATGCAAGGTACCTGACATTTACTGCGGAGCTTTTCAATGCATCAATCAATCCATCGGTTGTCTCTAAATTATAAACTGGCGCTAAAAGATTTTTTCCTTTTGGCGTAATACGATAAATCCTTCCATACCCTGTGGAGTCCATCATCTGATGCCCACCAACGACCGGGTCGTACCAATCTGCAACGTAGATTGCTCCATCGGTACCTATGGTTACATCACTCGGGCGAAACCATTTATTTTGATCTGAATTTTGAACCGAATCATTCCAAACATATCCTTCATTATCATTTCGAAGAGATGTTATGAAGTTTACCCTATCTCCCAAGTCATAGCCTGAACCATTAATTGTTGGGTGGTAACCAAAAATAATATTCCGCCCAGCATCAGCGCTCAATAACAATCCTCTATGCTTTTCGCCCAACGCATCCCCTTCATTGATAGCAACACCTGTTGGTGACCCAGCTCCAGTTCGATCACCTGCCGGCATTATACCGGGATCATCCTGATGCCAGTGGGCAGTATAAATATCCTGCCAGGGCCGTTGGTCAGCTTGCCAATATCGTGTGCCATCCGTACTAAAAAAACCAGCATTACCACCTTCCATCAACCAGCTTGTGCGACAGGCTACAACCTGATCATCATTATCATTCTGCCAAAGATTGCCAAAAGAGTCGGTGATCACTTCGTATGAATTGCGAAAGTTATGACCCATGACCTTAAGATTAGAACCATCAGGTGACATCCGTAAAGCTAAACCGCCCACCCATACTTTTCCATCATCACTCTTCATGTTGCCATTGTTCCTCTTGTTATAAGGCGTGCCTCCGGTATAGATGCTTCCCGAACGCAAAGTCCACCCTGATTTATCCGTGACAATGTGCGGTCCGGCATTACCCGTATTAAAATATAGATTGCCATCAGGCCCCGCAGTTGCTGAATGGAGCGAGTGATCATGATCCAGACCTCCAAAACCAGTCAATAAGATTTCTTTTTTATCCGGCACATCATCTCCATCCTCATCCGTATACACAATCAGGTTGGGTGCACAGGATACAATTATTCGATTGCCCAACACTGCAATACCTAGCGGAGAAACTAAGTCTGTATCTTCAACAAAGACTTTGGAAAGGTCAGCTTTTCCATCGTGGTTGGTGTCTTCCAATATTATCACCCGGTCACCCTTGTTGTGATGAATAAATTTGGTTGAGTCATTGTTAAAGTTGCGATAATTGACAGCTTCGGTAATCCATATTCTTCCTCTGGCATCCACATCCATGTTCGTGGGATTATAAAACATAGGCGATTCTGCCCAAAGGGAGGCTTCAAGATCGTCTGGCAAAAATAGAGGTGATTGGGGTGTCACCCCAGATTGTTGCTTACAGCACACCAATACAGCCACAATCAGGAGAAGTAATACTAACCGAAGAAATAAACGCTGGATGCTATCAAATATCATTGGTGTTACAACTGATGGATCACAAGTAAACCCTTGACTATCATAGTTTCAATATAAAGGAAATATACACGGATTGTAAAACGCTGTGCAAAGTTTTTGTGCCTTCTAAACTTCCTTCTATCTTCCTGCCTTATTTTTGCACGGAATACATGTGTGGTATCACAGGCATTTTTGCTTTTAACCTTGTAGGAAAGTTCAATATGATCAATTTGGCAGCCGCCACCATGATATTGGAAAACCGCGGCCCAGATTTCCAGGATATCTACTCCGATCAATATGTTGGACTAGGCCATCGCAGATTATCGATTATTGACACTAGCGCTGCTGCCAATCAACCCATGTGGGATGAGACAAAGCGATATTGCATTATCTTCAATGGAGAGATTTTCAATTTCCAGGAATTGAGAAAAGAACTGGAAGCTAAGGGCACCGTCTTCTCAACGCATTCCGATACAGAAGTATTATTGAAGCTCTATATTCGCGAAAAAGAAAAGTGTCTTTCTAAACTTAATGGATTTTTTGCGTTTTGCATTTATGATAAGGAAGAACAAACGTTCTTTATCGCACGAGACCGATACGGAATCAAACCTTTGCTGTACCTGTTGGATGAAGATAAATTTCTTTTTGCTTCAGAAATGAAATCCATCCTCTCCTACGGGATAGAAAAAGAATTCGACTACACATCACTACATATCTACCTTCAACTCAATTACATTCCTGCACCCCGCACAATTTTTAAAAAAGTAAAGAAATTGTTACCAGGGCACTTTTTAAAAGTACATAATAGAAAGCTAACCGTTGAACGCTATTACAGCATCGAAATTCATCAGGTGCTATCGAAGATGGACTACACAAGTGCAAAGGAAAAATTAAAACAACTATTGGATGCTTCCGTGCAAAGAAGGCTTATATCCGATGTACCTCTTGGAGCATTTTTGAGTGGAGGGATTGATTCTTCAGTTGTTACCGCACTGGCAAGCAAGTACAAACCAGACCTGCATACCTTTTCAATAGGTTTCAAAGACGAGAAATTTTTTGATGAGACTGAATATGCGAAACTGGTTGCCAATCATTACAAAACCAATCATACCGTTTTTTCTCTAACGAATCAGGATTTGTATGCACATGTTCATTCCATCTTAGATTATATCGATGAACCGTTTGCAGACTCTTCCGCGATCAATGTTTATATCCTAAGCAAGGAGACCCGAAAGCACGCTACCGTTGCACTTTCCGGAGATGGCGCTGATGAATTGCTAGCCGGGTATAACAAACATTCGGCCTTTTACCGAATCATTAATAGTGGATGGAAAGAAAACGTTGTTGGTTCATTGTTACCATTGTGGAGACTTCTCCCAAAATCAAGGAGCAATCCATTCGCCAATAAAGCTCGTCAACTACAGCGTTTTGCTGAAGGGATGAAGCTTTCTGCGAAAGATCGCTATTGGCGTTGGGCTGGGTTTGCTAAAGAAAATCAGGCACTAGAATTATTTTCTGAAACTTCGCGCCAACACTTTATTCAAAGTGAGTATGACAGCTTCAAATCTGAATTACTAAACACCATTCCTGACAAGGAAACCGTCAACAACATTCTTCTTACAGATTTGCAATTCGTTTTGCCTAATGACATGTTAACCAAAGTGGATTTGATGAGCATGGCGAACGGGTTGGAAGTACGAGTTCCATTTTTGGATTATGAGGTGGTTAATTTCATTTCATCACTCCCCGATGAATATAAAATCAATACGGACTTAAGAAAAAGAATTCTTCAGGATGCATATAGGGAGATTTTGCCAGCACAACTTTATAACCGACCCAAGAAAGGGTTTGAAGTACCTTTGTTAAAATGGTTTAAGAAAGAAATGAAGTCATTGATTCAGGATGACCTCCTATCTGAAAAACTTATTAAAGACCAAAATATCTTTAACTACTCAGAAATTGAAAAGTTAAAGAAGAATCTCTATTCATCAAACCCCGAAGACATTCACGCCAGAATATGGGGATTAATTGTCTTTCAATGGTGGTGGAAAAAATATAGTTAGAACCTAAATTATAACATGAAAAACTTACTGCGAATTGAAGAAGCATTTATGTTTGGCCTTGCACTCTACCTTAATTCCTATTTGCCTTTTGCACCCTGGCTATTTTGGGCTTTGTTTCTATTGCCCGACATAGGAATGTTAGGGTATTTGGTAAACACACGCACTGGTGCCTTCACGTATAACTTACTTCATCATAAAGGCATTGCCATTTCCGTTTACCTTACGGGTTATCTTCTCGTCATTCATGAGTTGACATTAGTTGGTGTAGTGCTATTTGGGCACAGCTCCTTTGATAGAATTTTTGGCTACGGATTAAAATATGACGATCACTTCAAGCACACTCACCTGGGTTGGATAGGAAAAGCGAGTGCCCAAATAAATTAATTTGGATCTTTGTTATAACCTGATAACCCTTCATTGCTTTTGCGAAATAGCCATTAGGGGAAATATGGTCATTGCCTTAATATTTACCCCTTTTTTAACAGCCCGTGCTTTGAGAATGGAAAATGGTTTATTTGGGAAAAATATTTCAGTCATCACTAGTGTTCCATCATCTGCAAACAACTCGACAGAGGCGATATCAATAAATAATTTTAGTCTGACGTCATTACTTTTCATAATTCGATGACCAAAATGCTTCCCACCAAAAACTGGTGAAAAATCCTGCTTGCCTGAATTCCTCCGATCAATATAAAATTGATTGGACTCCCCGTGTAGACCAATCAAAAGTTTTTCTCCTTTCATATTGCTCAATTCAATTTCAAAGTCATTGTCAGCTGAACTTCTCGTTAACTCGAGCACAACTTCCACTTCGCTTTTCGGAAGGGTAATTTCTTTACTTAATGAGTCAGCCGCATTTAAAAAGCCTGGCAGAGATATTTCACTTCCATCTCGTAACGATTTAATTTCTTCAACAGGCATAGATGACAGGCTCAAACCATTGTCACTTTGTGTTAATGATAACACACGCGGAATGGTCATCGCACTTCGCCATGCATAAGTGGGAACTCTATTTGCATATTGCCAATTACTCATCCAACCCATAAAGAGTCTCCGGCCGTCAGTCGCAGGAATATTTGACCAGGTAACCCCAGCGTAATTATCCGGACCATAATCAATCCAACGGGTAACTGTATCCTGTGGCGAGAATTTATTTCCGTCAAAATCACCAACAAAATACTGAGTTGCTGATCCGCCTTGTGGTCCACCAGGATTGATACTTACGAACAGTACCCACTTGATGTTTCCTTGTTCATCTTTAAGGGAAAATAAATCTGGACACTCCCATACACCACCATGTGCGCCTAGAGCATTACCAAACTCGCTGAGTTTATTCCAACGTTTCAAATTCGGTGAACCATAAAATTCGATATGATCTTTGACAGCCAGAGCCATTACCCATTGCCCGGAAACTTCATTCCAGGAAACTTTCGGATCACGAAAATCTATAATGCCGGGATTGATTAGAACGGGGTTGTGCTCATACTTTGTCCAGGTTCTACCTCTATCGGTGCTGTAGGCAATACCTTGAGTCTGAAAATCATTTCTCTTCGCTTTCTCACCTTCGGCTAAATGATACGTAAAAATGGCAACCATTGCCGGATTTTCGAGTGAGCCAAACCCAGACGTATTCTGATGATCGATTACCGCACTGCCAGAAAAGATGTAACCAAGACTATCCGGATACAACGCGATTGGCAGATGCTGCCATTGTACCAGATCTTTACTAACAGCATGACCCCAATGCATTGGGCCCCAAACATTGCTATCGGGGTAATGTTGATAGAACAAATGATATTCACCCTCATGATAGACCATACCGTTGGGATCATTCATCCAGTTTTGCGGTGGTGTGAAATGAAATTTCGGCCGATACGTTTCGCCTTTATCAACAATAGACTCATTTCTCTTTTGACATGAGCTGATTAAAAGTGTTGAGAGCAGAATCAGGTTTAAGATTTTCATTATTTAATTTGAGAGTGTTTGTAAAAACAGATTTCTATTCCTTAATCAATTTCTTACTTAATTCTTCCAGCGAAACACCCTTTGTTTCGGGCATCATAAAGCCAACAAATAGTAATTGAAATACCATCATGATGGTAAATACTAAGAACACAACTCCTGCGCCAATGGTAGAAAACAAAGTTGGAATTAAAGAAGGAATTAAAGCAGCCAAAACCCAATGGGTGGAACTACCAAACGCCTGGCCAGAAGCACGTAAATGATTAGGAAATATTTCTGAAATGAAAACCCAGATAACCGAACCTTGGCCAATGGCATGTGCTGCTATAAAGAGGAATAAAAATATGGGAACAGACATGCCCGGCCAACCAAAAAAGAACGCTGCTGCAACAAGACCTAGTGAGACTATGTATCCCACCGAGCCTATATACATCAAAGTCTTTCTACCCAGTCTATCGATAAGAAATACGCCAAACAATGTAAATACCAAATTGGTGATACCAATACCAACACTGCTTAATAAGGCTGTACTTTCAGCCAAACCCGCTTCCTCAAAAATTCTGGGAGCATAATACAAAAAGGCATTAATACCCGAGAACTGATTGAAGAAAGCTATAAGAAAGGCAAGCATCAGTGGAAACCTATATTTCTTCATGAAAATATTTTCATGCTTTGGTTCCCCGCCAGTTGTTGTCAATTCCGTTACAAGCTTATCTACATCAACGCTTGGATCAATAAGCTTTAGTACTTCTTTCGCCTCATCATTTCTAAATTTCGAAATTAACCATCTTGGACTTTCGGGAAGTGTTAAAACAAAAAACGCATACAGGATAGCAGGAAAAGCCTCTACACCCATCATCCATCGCCAGGCATTTTCACCAACATCGCTTAATAAAAAATTGGAGAGAAAAGCCATTAGAATTCCCAAAACAATATTAAACTGATACAGTGCCACCAACCGACCTCTATCTTTAGCTGGAGCAATTTCAGATATATAAGCAGGAGCTGCTATGGTGGAAGCGCCAACACCCAAACCACCAATAAATCTAAAAAAGGCAAACGTAATCGGATCGTTTACCAATGCAGAGCCAATAGCGGATACTGTATAAAGTACCCCAATTATGAGTAATGTTTTCTTACGTCCTAATTGATTGGTTGGAATGCCTCCGAAAAAAGCACCAATAACAGTTCCCCAAAGCGCCATAGACATAACCACCCAACCATGAAAAGAATCGGAAGAACCCCAAAGAGCCTGAAGTGTTTTATCAGCTCCGGAAATAACTACTGTATCAAATCCAAATAGGAAACCTGCCAAGGCTGCAGCTATTGACCATCTTAATATTTTGTTGTTCACAGTGTATTTAGTTAGGTGAGTAATTAAAGATGAAAAAATCCGCCATATACAATTAAGAATCTCATCAGTTCTAGATTGATCAGCTTAAAGGTAACGTATTGTCTGAATTTTTTATCTCTTCTGCTCTTTCGCCCACATATCGCGAAGAGTTACAGTGCGGTTAAATACCAATTTATCCGAAGTTGAATCTTTGTCCAAACAGAAATAACCCGTGCGAATAAACTGGAACCGGTCTTCAAGAGTTGCATTTGCCAATTCAGGTTCAACATAAACTTTTGGTATCACATGAAGCGAATCCTTATTGAGATAGTTTTTAAAATCAGCTTCAATCTTATTGAGATCCTCCACTTTAAAAAGGCGGTCGTACAACCTCATCTCTACTTCCAGTGCATGTGGTCTACTTACCCAATGGATTACACCTTTTACCACCAGGCCTGAAATATCCGATCCACTTTTACTTTCCGGAACATATGTACATCGAAGTTCGGTTAAATTTCCAGCCGTGTCTTTAATAACTTCATTGCATTTGATGATGTAGGCACTTTTCAATCGCACCATTTGGCCAGGTGCCAGCCGAAAATATTTTTTAACAGGTACCTCCATAAAATCATCCTGCTCGATATACAGTTCGCGGCTGAAGGGTAAGTTCCGTGAACCTGACATTGGGTCCTCCGGGTTGTTTTCACTGGGCAACATTTCTGATTTTCCATCGGGATAATTGGTGATCACCACTTTCAAGGGATTGGAAATGACCATTCTCCTCTGCGCAAGCTTGTTAAGGTCTTCCCTCACACAAAATTCAAGTAGACCGATATCAATCAAATTTTCTCTTTTAGCCACGCCAATCTTGTCACAAAATTGACGAATGCTTTCAGCTGTATATCCCCTCCTTCGCATGGCTGAAATGGTAGGCATGCGAGGATCATCCCATCCATTTACATCTCCCTCATTTACCAATTGGAGTAACTTACGCTTACTCATAACTGTGTATGTCACATTGAGACGGGCAAATTCATACTGACGTGAAGGATAGATTGCAAGGTTTGCAATAAACCAATCGTACAATTCTCGATGCGGAACAAACTCAAGTGTACAAATGCTGTGGGTAATGTTTTCAATTGCATCACTTTGTCCGTGCGCAAAATCATACATGGGATAGATGCACCATGTGTCTCCTGTGCGGTGGTGATGCGCATGCTTGATCCTGTAAATAATAGGATCACGCATATGCATATTTGTGCTTGCCAGATCAACTTTTGCACGCAGTACCTTTTCTCCATCCTTATACTTACCTTCTTTCATTTCTGTAAACAACTGAAGGTTTTCCTCGATGCTCCTACTGCGATATGCATTAGGTGTTCCGGATTTTGTAGGTGTTCCTTTTTGCATTGCAATCTCTTCACTGGTACTATCATCTACATACGCCAAACCTTTCTTAATTAAGGCAACCGCAAATTCATAGAGATGACCAAAGTAATCTGATGCATAAAATTCATTCGTCCAATTAAATCCTAGCCAGCGAACATCATCCTTGATGCTTTCAACGTATTCAGTTTCCTCGGTGATTGGATTGGTATCATCAAACCGCAAGTTCGTTTTGCCTCCGTACTTCAAGGCTAGTCCAAAGTTAAGGCAGATGCTTTTTGCGTGGCCTAGATGCAGATATCCATTGGGCTCTGGAGGGAATCGCGTGCATATACTTTGGTATTTCCCACTCTTTAGATCTGTTTCTACAATTTCCTCAAGAAAATTTAAACTCTTTTCCTCTGCCATAGTGTGGATATAATAAGCTGTAAAGGTAAAGATTGATGGTATGAAATAACAACGGCTGGCGTTCAGAAGGAAAATTTTTTCAGGCAGCTAACCTGGAATTCTTCGAAGCGTTTACTTTAATCCAGGCACCACATGGACCTTAATACTACCTTCCCCTTCCCAGGCTATTAAATAGTTTTTATTCTTTAATGCCTCAATAGTTGGAAATGAGCCTTTACCAATAACAAAAGGCTTTGGCTGAGCAGACGAAGCAAAGTAAATCTGCTCTTCATCAGACCAGGTAACTCCATAATTGCTTCCGGAACTTGCAATGTCGCTTTGCTTGCCAGACCCAAGTTTCCTTTCCCCTTGATTCATAGAAGATATAAAGACATCACCTTCTCTTCTCCAGGTAGACATCACCTCACCAGTATTGTAAACTGTTAAGCCACCTCCGTCCATGGGACAGCCATTTAATTTCCATGTGCCTTCACCGATCTTGACGGGTTCACTAAACTGAATGGATTGATTTCCTGATTTCGCCACATACATGTCGCGGGAGCCATTTAACCAATTGCGAAACATTACAAAAACGTTCTCTCCACTTACTGCAATGGTAGGTTGGCAACATTCACAAACAGTACTATCCGGTGAGCGGTATACCAAAACATTTTCTTCCCATTGAACTCCTCCACGTAAAGACTTGCTTAGGTAAACCTTATTCTTATTATCATCACGCAAATCTAACCACGTTGCGTAAAAAATATCCACTTGATCACTGCCAACCGAAGCGAGTCCTTCTTTAGCAACGCGTGGAACATCATTAATTTTATTTTTTTTTGACCACGTATTCTTAGAATGTTCTAATGAGTAGGCATACATATCTCCAGGCTTGTTCATGGCCACAATCAAAGTATAGTTGGCAGACGATGATATTTGTGGGCCCCTTGCCATGCCAAGGTGAAGGTTGCGTAAGGTGTCCACCAGAACCTCTTTCAGAAATGTTCTTCCGGAGTCATTTGATTCAGCATAAAAAATACTGTCACCTACACCATAAGTCATTCTTACAATCCCTGTCGTATCCACGCTCAACGAAGGCTGAAACCCTCTTTCCACAATAACCGAAGTTTGGTGGGTACTCCTCTTGCATCCTATCATGCAAATAAATGACCAAAGGAATAATAAGACTGTTTTTCGGATAGTAATCATCGCTTCTGAAACTCACACTGGTAATAAAATGAAAGTACTTTACAAATGGCCGATACTCACCCTAAAACATACTCGTCACGAATCAACAAAAAAAGATATTAAAAAACTCAGGGCCCGAGATAAAATAGGCTATAGACGAATTAGTGACTTCCAGAAATACGCATCTTTAACTTCTTGGTCAATTCATCTACTGAATTTTTGAAGTTAGCATCCGTCTTCATCATATCTTCAACTGACTCCAATGCGTGGATGACGGTACTGTGATCGCGGCCTCCAAAATTTTGCCCAATAAGTGCTAACGTGAGTTGTGTGTAGCGCTTGCAAAAATACATGGCTACCTGACGGGGGATTACGATTTCGCGTTTTTTTAATTTCCCTTTCATCAACTCCAGATCGATTTTGAAATATTCTCCAACAGTCTTTTGGATGAAGTCAACGCTGACATCAGACTGTATTTCTTTAACGATGTTCTTGAGAACTTCTTTGGCGAGCTCCAGGTCGATTTCCTTTTTTAGAAGCGTGGCGTGAAAAATTAATGAGTTCAGCACTCCTTCCATATCACGTAAATTCGTGTCTACGGAATACGCGAGGTATTCTGCGACTTCAGTTGGTATTTCAATACCATCCGATTCCATTTTATTATGAATGATCGCAAGTTTTGTCTCGAAATCCGGCTCTTGTAAATCGGCCGTTAAGCCCCACTTAAATCTCGATAGCAAGCGCTCCTGAAATCCTTTCAGATCACGAGGCGCGCAATCGCTAGTCATAATGATTTGTTTGCCAGACTGATGAAGCTGATTGAAGATGTGGAAGAAAATTTCCTGCGTTTTTTCGCGGCCAGCCAAAAACTGTACATCATCTAATATTAGAAGGTCCACCTGCAGGTAAAAATTTTGAAATTCCTGCATTTTGTGGTTTTGAAGAGCATTCAAAAACTGATTGGTAAAATCATTTTGATCTACATACAAAACAATTTTATCAGGAAGGCTCTTTTTTATTTCATTGCCTATGGCTTGAACCAAATGTGTTTTTCCAACACCTACTCCCCCATACAACATCAACGGGTTAAATGATGTGACACCTGGCTTTTTAGCAACTGCCACACCTGCAGAGCGGGCCAAACGGTTGCAATCGCCCTCAACAAAATTATCGAATGAATAATTTGAGTTTAAGCGGGAATTAACAGTTTGGGGATTAAGCGGTTTAAAACTGAAAGGAGAATAATCTTCATTTCCGTTTCCATTCAGTTGTACCTGGGCATTGCTCTTTTTAAAGCCTGAGCCATTAGGGTAATTAACAGAAACAGGGGGATTGCGTTGATTTCCACTATCCACCACTACAGAGTATTCTAACCTACTATTTGGGCCTAATGTTGTGTGAATTGCTTTTTTTAATACGGGAACATAATGTTCCTCCAGCCATTCATAAAAGAACTGTGAAGGCACTTGAATGGTTAATATATCACCTTCTGTCCGTAATGGAACGATCGGCTTGAACCAGGTGTTGAAATTTTGCTCGTCAACATTTTCACGAATTAATTCGAGACAATCATTCCATACTGTACCACAGTCAACTTCCATTCCTAAGACAATGTATTTAGTTTTTTTCGATTTCCGCTAAGGGAAAGGGTGACAAAGGTGTAGAAAAAAAGAAGAACAAAAAAACAAAACTTCCTCTTGACTTTTTTGAAATTTTTCTCGAAATGATCACCGCCTATTTGTAATAAAAAATTGCTTTTCAGCAAACTTAACCTCAATTTGAATCATCATTTTTTTCGACTTTCATGGATTCCACATCATCTGATCATCTTTTTGAATCTTTCGGTGCCACAACCAAAAATGATTGGCTGGCTGCAGCAAAACTTGAATTAGGCGGGGCTGACCCCTACAAAAAACTAACATCCAAAAAAGGAGGTCTAACAATTCTTCCATATTTTGATCGGGATGATGCCTTAAAGGATCATTTTCAGTTAAAACCAGCTCAATCCGATTTTCTTGGTGCCCGGGCTTTTCTTAATATGCCTGGTCTATCGGTAATAAATGAATCAGAATCCAATAGAAAAGCACTCTCTGAACTTAATGCAGGTGCCGATGGTATTATTTTCAATATCAACAACCCTAAAACGAACATCCCTGCATTATTGGAGAAAATTGAATGGGCATATTGTGGAATTAGCTTTGCTGGAGAAATCACAGAACAATTTTTAAATAGTCTTCATAGCTATGCCGGGGAGAAAAAGTTTGATGTTGGAACATTTACTGGATGCGTTTTCACGAATAGGTCTCAACACAAAATCGAAATTCTCAAACTTTTTGAAAACTGGGCTAATTTCCATCCGTTGGGGATTGAACTTGTGGAAAAAGAATCGACTGCAGAAGAAATTGCAAGTGCATTAGCTAAAGCAGTTAAACAAATAGATTTGATAACAGATCATGGGCTGTCGGTAAAGCAAGCCTTAAAGTCTATTGCATTTCACATGCCCGTGGGCGAAGATTTTTTTTTAACAATTGCCAAACTGAAAGTTTTGAGAATACTTTGGAACAACGTGGTAAAGCAATTTGATCCTCAATCAAATCTTCCAATATTTATTCACACTACGTCCATGCCTTGGATAAAAAAAGTATATCAACCCAATAGCAACTTAATAAAAAGCACAACAGCTGCCATCGCAGCTATTCTTGGAGGTTGCGATGCGCTAACAATTATTCCTGAAGATGATAATAATCCAATGACGCAAAGGGTTGCCAGAAATGTATCATCTGTGTTGAGGGACGAATCTCAACTATCCAGGGTAGCAGACCCAACGGCTGGATCATACTATCTGGAACACTTAATCGATCAATTGGCAGAACAGACTTGGGGAAGTTTTAAAAAACAGGTGAACTCATGAAGCCAGACTTCTCAAAAATAGAACTGAGAAAACTTTCAAACTATTCATCTGCAAGTGAACATCTGCCTTGGTTATCACCAGAAAAGATTCTTATTAAATCTGAATATAAAGCTGATGACATTGAAGGATCACCCGTAATAAATTTCACCGCAGGTGTTCCACCGTTTCTTCGTGGGCCATACGCCACGATGTACACTTCACGCCCATGGACGATTCGCCAATATGCGGGATTCTCAACTGCCAAAGATTCAAATGCATTTTACAGAAGAAATTTAGAAGCGGGCCAAAAAGGTTTGTCAGTTGCATTTGATTTGGCAACACATCGAGGTTATGATTCAGATCATCCGCGTGTGAGTGGAGATGTTGGTAAAGCGGGTGTTGCAATTGATTCGATCTTGGATATGAAAATCCTTTTCGATCAAATTCCACTTGATAAAATGTCGGTGTCCATGACAATGAACGGAGCTGTTCTGCCAATCATGGCATTCTATATCGTGGCGGCTGAAGAGCAAGGAATAAAACCCAATCAGTTAAGTGGCACCATTCAAAACGACATACTCAAGGAATTCATGGTACGCAACACGTACATCTATCCTCCGGATCCCTCCATGCGAATCGTTGCCGATATTTTTGAGTATTGCTCAAAGCATATGCCCAGGTTTAACAGTATTAGCGTAAGCGGTTATCACATGCACGAAGCCGGTGCTCCCGCTCACATTGAGTTAGCATACACACTTGCTGATGGTTTGGAATATATCCGAACAGGATTAAAGGCAGGAATTGCTATCGATGACTTTGCTCCACAGATATCTTTCTTCTGGGGTATTGGCATGAATCTTTTTATGGAGGTGGCCAAAATGAGAGCGGGGCGGTTGTTGTGGTCTAAAATTGTCCAACAATTCAACCCAAAAAATCCTAAGTCTCTGATGTTGCGCACGCATTGCCAAACATCAGGTTGGAGTTTGACAGAACAAGATCCATACAACAATGTCACCAGGACTTGTGTTGAGGCGATGGCCGCAGTACTTGGCGGAACGCAGTCCCTTCACACAAATTCACTTGATGAAGCAATAGCATTACCTACGGATTTCTCAGCACGCATCTCACGTAATACACAATTGTACTTACAACAAGAAACAGGTATGACTAATGTGGTAGATCCACTAGGCGGATCATACTATTTGGAATCGCTAACGGAAGAACTGGCACAAAAAGCCTGGCAACTAATTGAAGAAGTGGAAGAACTTGGTGGAATGACCAAAGCAATTGAAAGTGGAATACCTAAAATGCGGATTGAGGAAGCTGCTGCCTCCAAACAATCACGTATCGATTCTGGCAAAGATGTGATCGTGGGTGTGAATAAATATCAAACAGATGAAAAACCAGACTTTGAAATTCTAGACATCGATAATACCGCAGTGCGTACAGAACAAATCGAGCGCCTGATCCGATTGAAACAAGAGCGCAACACAGAAGAAGTCAATCTAGCGCTACAAGCATTAGCCACTTGCGCGAGCTCGGGCAATGGTAATCTTTTAGAACTAGCTGTTGTTGCGGCACGGAAGCGGGCAACTTTGGGTGAAATTTCTTCTGCCTTAGAAAAATCATTTGGTAGATATAAGGCTACCATCAAATCAATATCGGGTGTATATTCAAGAGAAATGAAAAACCATAAGGAATTTGATGAAGTGCGGATGCTTTCCAATCAATTTGCTGAGCTGGATGGACGCAGACCGCGAATATTAATTGCCAAGATGGGACAGGATGGGCACGATCGTGGTGCAAAAGTAATTGCCACTGGCTTCGCTGACCTGGGCTTTGATGTTGACATCGGCCCTCTTTTTCAAATCCCAGAGGAAGTAGCAAAACAAGCTGCAGAAAATGATGTCCACGTAATTGGGGCGTCTAGTTTGGCAGCCGGACACAAAATATTAATTCCAGAACTAATCAAGTCACTTAATAAAATAGGCAGACCAGACATCCTTGTTGTTGCCGGTGGCGTGATCCCAAAAAAAGATTACGATTTTCTCTATCAATCAGGGGTAGCTGGAATTTTCGGACCAGGTACTCCCGTTACTGAATCAGCAAAAATTATTTTGAACAAGCTTCTATCAATATAATATTTCAACAATCCATTGTTTAGCTTTAAAAAGTCAGCCAATGTCTAAACTTTGGTGTTCGAAAAACAATCAGGAGTGCCATTCAATTGAGCACTAGGGCCTGCAAACGAGCTGCAATATTCATTATAAATTCAATTTATCAGTTACACTTCAAATTGGATGAGTATTACTAGGGCAACTTCTTCCAAAATTCCTTAATTTTATAAGTGCAAAATTTCTAATCCTATGAAAAATTCACTAGTCGTAATTCTGGTCTTCATCACTATTTTTCAATCCTCTTCCATTCTGGGACAGGCTAAGTATGACAAAATGCTAAAAAAAGCAGAAACGGCATACGAAGTAGGCAGTTATAAGACGGCTCAAAGTGCGTTGGCAAAATTCAAAAAAAAGGCGACTAAAAAACTAGGTGCACAAAATGGCTACATGCCAACGTATTATCTTTTTCTTGCAAAGTATGATCTCGCTTCGGGTATGATATTAGATTTCGAGTCCAATCTTAGAACTGCTGAGAATACAAGTATTGCGATCAATCAGGAAAGTAGTTTAAAAAATGGTGTACTCATTTTAGATGCGGCAGAACTTTATCTTCAAAGTGGGGCATATCGAGTAGCAAAAGAATACCTGGCGCGATCAAAAAAAGTTTTGGACACAGGAGGTTTTATGACGGAGGCCCTAGGTGCACGCATAGACCTTGGTATGGCAGAGGTTTTAATCGGTCAGGGTTTTTATAATGAATCGTTAGATCTTTTATTTCAACGCGAACGGTATTTTGCTGGCCGAGCAATAAAGCAAGAAAGCTATGTAGATGATAAAGGAAATCTCAAAAGCAGAAAATTGCCAGAAGATGAGATGAATGAGCGGTATACAGACTATGCGAGGTTATTAACAAATATTGCTAACACCTATCGCAACAAAGGAAATTTTAAAAGCGCTGACTCGGCTTTTGCGGCAGCCAGTACGTGGATAGACAAAAACATTGGGGAATCAAAACTTGCTTTCGTAAAAAATCAATTCTATTGGTCCAACCTGATCGTAGAAGGGGGCCTTGAGGCAGACCAGAAGTTTCCACGCGGAACTGGATATGATCGCGCCCTCAATAATTTAAAGGTTGCGCATAAATCTTCCCATTATTTTGGCATTGAGATTTACGAACAGTACTTGAAACGGCTTTTACGTGAAGGCAACTCATCCAGGTATTTTAATACTAAGCTTGAATTTGAAAAAATGATCAATAAAAACTTCCCGGTTGCCAGCATCTATAATGCCCGGCTCAAAGCGGTGGAGTTTGACGCTAAATTGAGTAAAGATCAGACCAGGAATTTAGAAGCAGATGCCAAGAGAGTTATAGGTTCAAAAAGTCTACCCAGAAATAATATCACAACTGCCGAGATTTCACATTTCCTATTTGAACTATCACAAGAAACAAGAAACTACAAAAATTCAGAAGGGTATCTGAAGGATATCATTCAAATCAAATCTGAATTGCTTGGGGAAGAGGCACCCACAGCCCATCTCGCCAAAGTACACCTTGCTAATTTTTACCTAGACTTTACCAACAACATTACGGAAGCCGGAAAAATTTATGAAGAGAGTTTTATTAAAGTGGTAGAGAAAGAAATTGATCCATCACACAAAGATCATTTGGATATTCTCAACCACCTGGCTGTATATTATGAACTCACAGACAAGTTCAATCAGGCTATTTCCGCATTGGACAAAGCATCAGATGTGGCCAGGAGCAAATACAGCGATAGGGATTATCAATATGGTGTTGAACTGACCAACATAGCTCGGCTACAAATTAAACTAGGTCAATATGAAAAAGCGGAGCAAAACGTAAATCAATCTCTGCAGATTTTGGAAGAGTTTAGAAAGGAGGAAAACAAAAAAGGATTTCTTGTAAATGCGATTGATACGCAGGCCACTCTTTTTGGAATAAAAGGATTGTTTGATGAAGCTACCGATGCTCTGAATCGTTCTTCTAAAATTATTTCCAAAGCGTCTAACTTAACTGGCATTGACAACCTGACAACCGCCAAAGAATTATCGAGTTTGCTTATTCAATTAGGGAAGTATTCAGGCACCGAAGACTTACTGGATGGTTTAATCAAAGATTATGAAAAGCTGTATGGTAAAACTTCATTGAGACTTATTGAGCCGCTCGTAAATAAGGGAAGGCTTACTTTGTTAAAGGGAGATTATACTGAGGCCGACAAAATTGCGCTTCGTGCTAATCAAATTGCTGTGTCCGTGTACACTGAAAAATCCACCAAGGCCGCACCCACTCAGAAATTATTGAGTGATATAGACTATATCATCGGAGATTACGAAAAAGCGGAAGATAATATTCTAAAGGCATTGGCGAGCCAGGAAAAACAATTTGGAAGAAATCATATTGAAGTAGCCAAATCTATTTCGCAGCTCGCGCTAGTTAAATTTTATAAGGGTGATGACCGAAAGGAAGTGGAGAAATTAATGTTGGAATCTCGTGACATCATGGGCGATAAGTTGGGAAAAGACAATCCGCAATATGCTGATATCTTAAAGAACGTTGCCATTCTCTACATTTCCGAAAAGCGGTTCGATATCGCCTTCAATTCTCTGACCATTGCTGAAAGTATATGGAAGGCTAAAACCGGAAGAAAAAACAATATTAATCTGGCAAGTATTTATACACTAACAGGTGATGTCTTTTATCAACAAAAAAAATATGATAAAGCAGAAGAATTTTATTCAAAGTCTAAAGATCTGTATGAAAAATTCTTTAGTCGTACCCATCCGGAGTATGTAAAAGTCCTTTCCAAGCAGGCCAAGGTCTATTACATGGAAAAAGATTTTAAACGCTCGAAACGAAATATTGAGGAAGCGCTAACTAATTATGAAAATTTTATCAAACAATTCTTCCCAGCTCTAAGTGAACGCGAGAAAGCCAAATATTGGAACACCATCAAAGTCGATTTCGAGTTTTATAATACTTTGGCATTTAGTCAACTTGAAGATTTCCGTGACCTAAGTGGCAAAGTATATAACTATCAATTGCTCACAAAGGCTTTACTCCTAAGTTCCTCCATCAAAATTAGAGAACGTATCTTGAACAGTAATGATGAAGCGCTTATAGCAGGGTACAATGATTGGCTGCGTAAAAAAGAAATACTTACCAGCACCTTATCCATGAGTGCTCAACAACTTGCGGAAAATGAAATTGATCCTGTTGCCCTAGGAAACGAGGTAGAGAAAATTGAAAAAGAGTTAAGTGAAAAATCAGAACTCTTTGGGCAGAATTTTGAAGGGAAACGAATCACCTATGAGAATGTCCAAAAGTCGCTAGATAAAAATGATGTGGCAATTGAAATGGTGCGCTATAGGCATTTCGATCACACACTCACTGACTCCATCATTTATGTGGCTTTATTTGTAAAAAACGACAACGCCAGGCCAAAGGCAATTGAACTCGCTGAGGGACATCGAATGGAAACACGCTTCTACAATTATTATCGCAATTGCATCACCAGTAAAATTCAAGACAATATTTCTTACAAAGTTTTTTGGGAACCCATTAAAAGTAAAATCGGGCAGTATAGCACAATTTTCATTTCACCTGATGGCGTCTACAATCTGTTAAACCTCGAAGCAATACCGACTCCCGATGGCAGATATGTAATTGACAATTCCAACATCGTGATGGTGAACAACACAAAAGATTTGTATTTGCGCAAAACTAAGGGCAAGAAACCTACAGTTTCCAACACAGCCACCATGTTTGGAAATCCAACGTTTTACCTCACGGCTTCTGCCTCGAACAATATTCCTTCCTTACCAGGAACTGAGTTAGAAGTAAATCAATTGCAAGAACTTTTAAAACAAAAGGGTTGGATCACTGATAAATTTGTTGAGAAAAACGCTACGGAAGAACATGTTAAAGAAATAGAGAGTCCAAAAATATTTCATATTGCAACGCACGGCTTTTATACGCCATCCGTTAATGCCGATGCAGCCACGCAAATGACGGAAAGCGAAAGTGCAATGTCAGAAAATCCTCTTCTCAAAACAGGACTACTCCTTAAAGGAGCAGGTGACCTCAGGGATAAATCCAAATACAACTACAACCTCGAAAGTGGTATTCTTACTGCTTATGAAGCTATGAGCCTAAATCTGGATCAGACCGACCTTGTTGTACTGAGTGCCTGTGAAACGGGCTTGGGTGATATTTCCAACGGAGAAGGGGTGTATGGATTACAGCGCGCCTTTCTGGTAGCGGGTGCAAAGACACTTATTATGAGCATGTTTAAAGTTGACGATGAGGCAACACAAAAACTTATTCTCACCTTCTATCGAAAATGGTTGACAACAGGTAATCTGCGACAATCTTTCATCGATGCAAAAAAAGAAATACGCGTTGAGTATCCTGATCCTATTAATTGGGGAGCTTTTATGATGATAGGGTTAGACTAAACAAAGCAATTATTTTTTATTACAATTAAAGGCAGCGTGGTCAAAACGAGCACGTATAAATGAATGCTTAAGAGGCCATTAACCCAATGCCAAACAGAATTACAAAAAGCAATGTGGATAATGCCATTTGTTTTAAATATGGATCAAGCTCAGCAGATGGTTTTTGAGAAATGGCTCGGCCGTTTTTCAGGAAAAGAAATATAGTTATACAAAATAAAAATTGAATAGGTGATCGATAAGTCAGCAACATGTAAACAGCTGCTGACGTTATGCCAATAATTAATAGAATCCAGTGATAGATCACAGCCTTTTCCTTGCCAATTCGCACAGGAATAGAAAATTTTCCTGCCGTGCGATCAGATTCAATGTCGCGGATATTGTTGATGTTTAAAACCCCAATTGAGAATAACCCACAACTGAGTGCTGGAAATAGTTCGAGCCACGAAATACTTTTGGTGAAAAGATAAAAAGACCCCATCACTCCCACCAGTCCAAAAAATATCAATACAGAAATATCACCAAGACCTGCGTAACCATAAGGTTTTTTCCCTACCGTATAGGCGATTGCAGCTGCAATACTGAGTAGACCAAGTCCAAAGAAAAACAAGAGAGCCTTAAAGTTCCATCCAAAGGAAACCAGAAGCAACGAAATACCACTTGCCAAGCTGAATAGCACAAATAGGATAATAGCCACTTTCATTTTCTTAGCGGAAATCGCACCACTTTGCACAGTTCGCGAGGGACCTTTGCGCTCGGCATGATCTGCACCATGTATGGAGTCTCCATAATCGTTGGCCAGATTAGAAAGAACCTGAAGGAAAATGGTAGTTGAAACGCATAGAAGAAATATTAACCACCGAAAGTCTCCATTTGAAGCTGCCAAAAATCCACCCATGAAAATACTTGATAACGACAAAGGCAATGTGCGCAATCTGAAAGCTTGAAGCCAGGCAGTAATCATTTGCTACTATTTGTATAAAAGTAAGCGCGCATGAAATTAAATAAATGTAATTGGCAATATATTTCTTTTAAAAAATGGAACAGTTACAGCACTTCTATAATAC